>NZ_JBKEVB010000019.1:0-1005 GCF_056356875.1 Bifidobacterium sp. LH_426 | reverse complement strand
TGCCGCAACCCCCGACGGGTATCACACGACACCGGTTTGGCCTGATCCGCTTTCGCTCGCCACTACTCACGGAACATCCTTTCCTACAGGTACTGAGATGTTTCACTTCCCTGCGTACCCCCCGTGAAAAGAATCACGGTGCCACCCCATCGAGGGTGGCGGGTTCCCCCATTCGGAGATCCTGGGATCAAAGCCCTGTCGGCGGCTCCCCCAGGCCTATCGCGGCCCCACACGTCCTTCATCGGTCCTGTCCGCCAAGGCATCCACCACTGCGCCCTTACCAGCAACACACTCGAAGCATGAAGCCGGCAAAAACCAAATTCGCGAATACATCGGACGACACATCAACACAACACGTTGACGGTCACAACAAAACGACCGAACGAACACCAAGACAAAAAAGCCTCGGAGTTCGATCGAAATCAACAAAACAAGAAAAACAAATTCGTTCTCTTGCTCGCGTCCACTATCCAGTTCTCAAACCACCAACACACACCAAGCCCCACACCAGCCCACACAAGGACCGGCACGGAAACCCGGCGGAATCGGACCCGCACCCCAAACCACAAGACTCGGAGGGTGGCGATCCGGGAACCCAAAAGCATGTTGCGCCACAAACCCGCACGCACCCCGAAGGACACGCGCCATACAGCCCATGATCTCTTCCACACCAGCAACCCCGACCGAACCGCGGACTTCGCGGCCGTGGGGCACACACCGGCTTCCAAACAGAAGCCTGTATTCTCCGTAGAAAGGAGGTGATCCAGCCGCACCTTCCGGTACGGCTACCTTGTTACGACTTAGTCCCAATCACGAGCCTCACCTTAGACGGCTCCACCCTCCAAAGGAGGTTAGGCCACCGGCTTCGGGTGCTGCCCACTTTCATGACTTGACGGGCGGTGTGTACAAGGCCCGGGAACGCATTCACCGCGGCGTTGCTGATCCGCGATTACTAGCGACTCCGCCTTCATGGAGTCGGGTTGCAGACTCCAATCCGAACTGAGA
>NZ_JBKEVB010000018.1:0-1482 GCF_056356875.1 Bifidobacterium sp. LH_426 | reverse complement strand
CTGAACTGCGCCCCGATTGCTGGACGTGGTTTATTAAGGGTACCTGATCAGGCTGTGGGGGACATGTTCCGGAATTCCTCCGGGGTGTGTCCCCCGAGTCGTTTCTGGCGTCGTTTGGTGTTCCAGTGGACGATGTACGCGTCCAGCCCGGTCTTGAACTCCTCGTATGAGGCGAACCGGCGGCCGGTGTAGAACTCGTCCTTGAGATGGCCGAACACCTGCTCGGTGGCGGCGTTGTCCAGACAGTTGCCCTTGCGGCTCATGGACTGGCGTATGCCCAGCTCCGTCAGCCTGTTCCTCCACCATGCGTGCTGGTACTGCCAGCCCATGTCGCTGTGGAGTATGGGGTTCGCGTCCTCGGGCAGCTTCTCCTCGAGCATGGAGAGCAGGCGCCGCTGCTGGGCCATGTCGGGATGGCGGCTGATGTCCCAGGCGATGATCTCCTTGGACCCCATGTCGTACACGGGCGCGAGGTACGCCTTGCCTCCCGCGATCCTGAACTCGGTGACGTCGGTGCCCAGTTTCGTCCAGGGCCGGTCGGCCGCGAAGTCGCGTTCCAGCAGGTTCGGCGGCTTGGCGCCCGTCCCGCCCTTGTACGAGCTGTACCTCCGGTACGGGTTCGGCCGGCGTATCCGGCACTCCAGTCCCATGCGGCGCATGACCTTCAGCACGCTCTTGTGGCTCACGCGCACGCCGGACTCGTGCACGAGGCACATGCGCACCTGCCGGTGGCCGCACCCGTTGGGCGTGCGCGCGAATATCTCGGCGACCATCGGCTCGATGTCCGGACGGGTGACCGGCATGGGATGGGAACGGAGATAGTAGTAGGTGCTCCGCGCCAGACCGGCGGCCCTGAGCAGATACGCGAGCGGATGGCCGAGCCCCGCCAGCGTCGAGACGATCACCGACTTCTCCCGGTTGGTGACTTCGACGCCAGCAGGGCGCGGGCTTTTTCCAGATACGCGACCCTCGCCCTGAGATACTCGTTCTCCTCCTCGAGAAGCCGCTCCCTCGTGGGTGCCGGTTTCGGCTTGGACTTCGCGCCCTTCGGCCGACCCTTCGGCCTCGGACGCAACGCCTCCGGACCGCCCGCCCGGTACTCGCGGCACCAACGGCGCAATGGCGAGACGCTCGCGATCCCGTACCGGGCCATGACCTCGGCCGCGGTCATTCCACGCTCCACATGGTCGCGCACCGCCGCGAGCTTCGTCTCGTAGCCGTAGGCCTTTCTGCCGCCGCGTTCTCCCATGAGCGCCGCCTCCCCGCCGATCCGATACGACAGAAACCATTTTTTCGCGGTATCGACGGACACGCCAAGCCGGCGCGCCGCGGCCTTATAGCCATGGCCCTCATGGAAGACACCAACGACGAGCCGCATGAAACCATCGTCATAACGACGCCTGCGATTCCCGGACATGAGAAACCGCACCTCCAATCATCGAATCCGAATTACTTCAGTCCAACAATCAGGGTGCGGTTCAG
>NZ_JBKEVB010000017.1:0-1562 GCF_056356875.1 Bifidobacterium sp. LH_426 | reverse complement strand
GTGTATTGTCTCGGGGCATAGTTGACGCATGTCTTGGGGCATGGTTGACGGGGTCTCCTGGGGCATGGTTTACATGTGTGTTGGGGCATCGTTGGCACCGGGTACGGGTTTGCGGTACTGGTAGTCGCGGGTGGTGTCGAGGGTCTGTTCGGCGAGGATCTCGCCGGTGGCGGGGTCGATGACGGTGATGATGCCGTGGTTGATTTCCAGTTCCATGGTCTTGCCGGCGTTCTTCCTGCCGACGTTGACGGTGCGCCGTCCGCCCGCGATGCCTTTCTGCCTGATGCAGCCGTCTTTGCTGACCTTGTGGAGTTTGGCGGGGACGGTGACATCCACCCGCGTGGGTTCCGTTCGCTCGGCGACGGGGATCGGCCTGCGTCGTCCGCTTTTCCTTTCGATGGCATCCCGTTCGCGCGCATGCCGTGCTTCCTCGTCGCGCCTGGCTTGTTCGCGGGCGGCGATCTCGGGGTCGGGGCCGGCCTTGCCCTTCGCCTCGTACGCTTCCTTGGGCGTGCGACGGTTCAACGCCCGGTGGGGGCGCTCCTCGTTGTATTCGCGGCGGAACTCGTCGAGCTGCCTGTCGAGCGCGTCGAGATCGCGTGCGAGGGGCCGGGCCATGAGCCATTGCTTCAACGTGCGGTGCCAGCGTTCGATCTTGCCCTGCGTCTGGGGGTGATACGGTTTGCCGTTCTTCTGGCGCACGCCCATCAGGGCGAGCAGACGTTCGAACGATCCCGGTTCGGCCGACAAAAGCCGGGTCGTGTACACGGTCCCGTTGTCGGTGAGCGTGGACGCGGGGATCCCGTACATGGAGCACGCCTCGCGGAACGATGATTCGATCGTCTCCATCGTGACCGTCGAGAACGCGCGCGAATACAGGAGGAAACGCGAATGGTCGTCGAGCCAGGAGACGATCAGCACGTCCGTGCCGTCCGCGAGCGGCCAGTGGGTGAAGTCCGACTGCCACGTCTCGTTCGGCAATGCGGCCTCGAACCTCGCGTACGACGACTTCGGCCGCTTGCGCGGCTCGGGCTTGACCAGGCCCGCGTCCTTGAGGATCCGGTGAATCGTGGAGTTCGCGGGAGGCGTGACGCCCTCGCGCTCCAGGCGGGCGGCGATGGACTCCGCGCCGGCGTCCAAACCCTTGGCGACCAGTTCCCGTCGGATCGCGGCGATCCGTCCGGCCAGACGCGCGTCGGTCCTGTTCGCGATGCGATGCGCGCGCTTGGAACGCGGCAGGAGCCCGACCTCGCCTTCCCGTTCGTACCGACGTTTCAGCTCGTGCGCCCACTGGCGCGTCACTCCATAGCGGCGGGCCGCCTCCGTAACCGGCACGCCCGAGAGGATCGTGTTGACAATGGCCTTGTTACGCAGGAACTCGCTGCGAACATCCCCGTTGCCTTCGACGGATGGTGATGCCGACTGCTGCAATTGTGTATCCATACACCGGTCAACAATCAGCAGACCGTAAACCATGCCCCAGGACACCCGTCAGGCATGCCCCAGGACATGACGTCAACCATGCCCCGAGACATACGTCAACTATCCGCTGAAACTAGACA
>NZ_JBKEVB010000016.1:0-1601 GCF_056356875.1 Bifidobacterium sp. LH_426 | reverse complement strand
AGGGTTATAGGAACCAAACGTGGTGTTTTAGAAATCCCGGGCGTGGTGTGGATGCTGTCGCAGGATTTCCGTTGTCTTCCTTTCCTTTTGCATCCAGGCCGAAGCTCGATGGATGATTCCCGTGATGCCGATGATGGCGCAGGCCAAGTCGACGCCAACGCGGGTGATGTTCATGGCGCTGCCATTCGCGGAAGGGATGAGGATCGCGATCATGTCGATCAGGCTTTGCGTTAATTGCATGGCGAATTCAATGATTTCCATGCATGACGGCTATGCGCGTCGGTCTGCGGGTCAACGGACGTGTCCCTTGCGGATATAGAAGCCGGGTTCGTTGGCGGGGTCGTCATGGTTATTAGCCTGGATGCCGTCGTCATAGGGCTTCGGCGAATCGTCGCCGTCCTTGTCCCGAGCGTGGCCGCTGACCAGGGGCCGCCAGTGTTCGGGCCTGATCAGTGATGTGGGGTCCGGGGATCCGCTTTTCATGTAGCATACCCATTCGCAGGCGCGTCTCATGTGTCCCTCGGGAAGCCCGTGGTGGTCGAGGAGCACGTGCTTGATCGGCGAGTTGACGCCTCCCTCCAGCCGGTTCGTGGTGCGCGCCACCGGTCCACCCGCCGTCAGCGAGGGCTCGAGGAACGCGAACAGTTTGCCCTCGCGAAATAGCTTCTCCAATCTCCGGTAGCAGCGCCTGAGTTCCTGGTGGGTCCACCACCACTCCTGCCTGACGGCCTTCGGGTTCGCGGGATCGTCCTTCGCGAGGGTGCGTTCGTTGATGAAGTCCTTCCAGCGGATGTGCCATGCGTTGAGGGCCTCGCCCCACCGGGCNTCCTCGGCGTCATGGATCTTGGTGAGCCGGTCGGAGAGTTTCTTGAGCTCCTTGCCCGCCTGAAGCCTGGGCTTTGAGGTCAGGTCGGTCCTCGTGTTGCGCTGCACGTGCACCAGACAACGCTGGATGCGCGTGCCCGGCCATGCCTCACGGCAGGCGTTTTCCGCACCGCGCAGGCCGTCCGTTACCAGCACGTCGGGCGCGGGGATGCGGGAGAACAGTGCAATGTAGGCCGCTTTCGACTCATGCGAGCACCACTGGGAACCCAGTATCTCGCCCGTCTCGCCGTCGATCGCGACGATCAGGCACCAGTCGTGGTTCATGTACGTGCCATCCGCCATCACCGTATGGCGTCCGGCCGTCGGAGGCGGGATGACGGGCCGGATGTTCCAGCACCATTGGATGCGTTTGCGGAACGCGCGCGGCCCCGGACCCATGTCACCCTGTGTCCTGCCGGAAAGCAACCAGTCGAGGAAGGCTCGCAGGTCGGCGTCGTGCTTCCTGTCCGGCCTGGGCGCGGTGGTCCCCAGGGAGCAATTCGCGCACTTCCAGCGTTGGGAGCCGGCGGCCGTCCTTCCGTTCTTCCTCATCGGTTTTCCGCATACCGGGCACAGCCGGGCCCTCTTCGACTTCGTCCTCATGCACCCATCGAACAGGCATCAGCCGGCCGAACCGGCGGTCTTTAACGCGACATCGTGTTAAAACCAACCCGACACGCCTACTGTCACAAGGCCAAACCCCGGTCATAAACACCACGTTTGGTTCCTATAGCCCG
>NZ_JBKEVB010000015.1:0-3075 GCF_056356875.1 Bifidobacterium sp. LH_426 | reverse complement strand
TGGAACATCCGGCATTACCACCCGTTTCCAGGAGCTATTCCGGAGTACGGGGCAGGTCGGTCACGCATTACTCACCCGTTCGCCACTCTCACCCACCAGCAAGCTGGCAGGATCCCGTTCGACTTGCATGTGTTAAGCACGCCGCCAGCGTTCATCCTGAGCCAGAATCGAACCCTCCACAAAAAAACTTCATGAAGAGAACCAAACAAATGACTCTCAAAAAGAAAAAAGACGGAACCCCTTATAAGGAAAGAGGTTCGCACAAAAACCCCGACACCATTCAAACCCCCCCGGGCACTCCAGAAAACCCCGGAGCCGGCATCGGACTGGCAATCATTGACTATAAAGAAGTAAGTAGTACAACACACTCTTGAGTTCTCAAACCACCACACACACCGAACAACCCCGGAAAACCAACCAGAAGGAAGAAACCGGACCGCTCAGCGGCAGCGAAAGAACAACTTACACCACCAACCACCACAACGCAAACCAACCCCAACACAACACCACCAAAACCACTGAAACAACAGCGTTCCACCGGCGTGTCGAAAACAAGGCCCAAAACGTCGTCAACACCAGACTACCGCTCTCCAAGATGCGAGAAATACAGGTATCTCATTACTCAGACGGCGTGTCGCGTGGCGGAGACGCCATGCAACGCAGCTACCTGTTTCTTCACTACCCAAGATCGATGGCATGACCAGACCACATACATCGTGCCAGTTCGCCGATAACGGATATTATGTATGGGTTCACGGCTTACTTGATAAGCGAGAACCGGCTAGCGCCGACGCGGCTTATACCCCTTCTTACGGCTGTGGGGTTTCAGTTCCTGGTTGAGCGGGACGTGTCGGTAACTGGATTGCGGATCACGATGCGTCAAATGCCAGGTGCCGCAGAACTGGCAACGGTACACCCACAGTTCGGCACCGCGTTCGATGAAGCTCTGATCGGCGGCACGCTGCGCCTGGGCTTTGTCGTGATACATGATTTTATTCGATGTAGTGCAGCGCTTTGGCGTGAAGTAATGCATGAGTAGTCCCCGATTCGACGTCCGATTATCAGCAATGATAATCGAAGCCTCCAGTGTTCGCGGGTTGCTGGGTGGTTTCTCCTGTTGACGGGTGGTGGCGCGGGGCGCGTCGGAGGGTGGTTCCCGGCATGCGTGCCTGTGGTCCGTGGGTCCACCCCCGCCCGGCTGCGCCGGGAGCCCCCGCCGGCGAGGGCGAGAATCCCGTGCGAGCATATGCGTGTCGTCCTCCCGCCGGAGGTGCCGTGCGTGGCCTTGCGTGTTCCTCCCGCTGGCGGGAGGTGGCGCGCGGCACGCGCGTCGGAGGGTGGTCCGCCGGCGTGCCGGCGGGGGCGCGTGTGGTGGGTGGGTCCGGGTATGCGAAAACCCCCGGGAGCCGTGTGGCTCGACCGGGGGTCCTGTTCGTTGTGGTGCGGCGGCGTGCTACTCTCCCACATCCTCTCGGGTGCAGTACCATCGCCGTGCCAGGTCTTAGCTTCCGGGTTCGGAATGGGACCGGGCGTCTCTCCTGGGCTATGACCGCCGCAAATCTTCAATTATCAAAGGGAATCCCCTTTGAACGCTGGTGGTTCGGGGACCGGATGGTGGACGCTGTTGATTGGTTCTGTTGTGACCACGGTTCGTGTTGCTCCGTGTCGCGTGTATCCGCAGAAAGAGGTCGATGCCGTCCCAACATGGTTGGGATGTGTGTGTCGCGCTTCCCCGTTAGTACCGGTCGGCTCCACCCCTCGCGGGGCTTCCACGTCCGGCCTATCGACCACGTGTTCTGCATGGGGGGTCTCAGGAACCGTAGTTCCCTGGGAATACTTATCTTGGAGCGGGCTTCCCGCTTAGATGCTTTCAGCGGTTATCCCTTCCGAACGCAGCCAACCGGCGGTGCCACTGGCGTGACAACCGGCGTACCGGAGGTTCGTCCACCCAGGTCCTCTCGTACTATGGGCAGGTCTCCTCAGTATTCCGACGAGCGCAGAGGATAGAGACCAAACTGTCTCACGACGTTCTGAACCCAGCTCGCGTGCCGCTTTGATCGGCGAACAGCCGAACCCTTGGGACCTGCTCCAGCCCCAGGATGCGACGAGCCGACATCGAGGTGCCAAACCATCCCGTCGATATGGACTCTTGGGAATGATCAGCCTGTTATCCCCGGGGTACCTTTTATCCGTTGAGCGATGCCGCGTCCGTACACCGGCACCGGATCACTAGTTCCGACTTTCGTCCCTGCTCGACCCGTCGGTCTCGCAGTCAAGCCCCCTTGTGCACTTGCACTCGCCACCCGATTGCCAACCGGGCTGAGGGGA
The DNA here is from genome assembly GCF_056356875.1 of Bifidobacterium sp. LH_426. Taxonomy (NCBI): domain Bacteria; kingdom Bacillati; phylum Actinomycetota; class Actinomycetes; order Bifidobacteriales; family Bifidobacteriaceae; genus Bifidobacterium; species Bifidobacterium sp. LH_426. The sequence goes on along the minus strand of NZ_JBKEVB010000015.1, from coordinate 747 downwards.
CCTTTGAGCGCCTCCGTTACTCTTTGGGAGGCAACCGCCCCAGTTAAACTACCCGCCAGGCACTGTCCCAGAGCAGGATCACTGCTCGTGGTGAGACATCCAATGCGAACAGAGCGGTATTTCACCTTGCGACTCCACACGGACTGGCGTCCATGCTTCCNAGTCTCCCGCCTATGCTACACAATCCACACCGAATGCCAATACCAAGGTATAGTAAAGGTCCCGGGGTCTTTTCGTCCTTCTGCGCTTAACGAGCATCTTTACTCGTACTGCAATTTCGCCGAGCTCCTGGTCGAGACAGTGGGGAAGTCGTTACGCCATTCGTGCAGGTCGGAACTTACCCGACAAGGAATTTCGCTACCTTAGGATGGTTATAGTTACCACCGCCGTTTACCGGGGCTTGAATTCACCGCTTCACCGAAGTTGACGGATCCTCTTAACCTTCCGGCACCGGGCAGGCGTCAGTGCATATACAGCGGCTTGCGCCTTCGCATGCACCTGTGTTTTTGGTAAACAGTCGCTACCCCCTGGATTGTGCCACCCCCAACCGCTCCCCGGGCAAGCCGGTTCACCATCGGGGGTCTCCCTTAAACCGAAGGAACGGGAGTGATTTGCCGAGTTCCTTGACCAGGATTCGCTCGATCGCCTTGGTATGCTCTACCTGACCACCAGTGTCGGTTTGGGGTACGGGCGCCCATGCGCCTCGCGCCGAAGCTTTTCTCGACGGACGGACCCACCGGAAGACGT
>NZ_JBKEVB010000014.1:0-23490 GCF_056356875.1 Bifidobacterium sp. LH_426 | reverse complement strand
CGCCAGAAACGACTCGGGGGACACACCCCGGAGGAATTCCGGAACATGTCCCCCACAGCCTGATCAGGTACCCTTAATAAACCACGTCCAGCAATCGGGGCGCAGTTCAGTCAGAGGGGGCCGATCACGACGGCTGGGCACGATGTCGACGCGACGCCGTCCGGCCCCTCGCCAAGGGGCCGGACGGCGTCACCGAATCACGCCTCGAAGTAGCCGGAGGCGTTCAGGCGGGCGTCCGGGTCGAGCAGCATGGCCTTCTCGACCTCATGGGCGTCGTAGCGGCCGCCGCCCGCGAGCTTCACGCCGTCCTCGCGGAAGCGGCGGTTGTCGATCGGCTCGTAGAGCGCGGCGCGGCCCATCATACCCTCCTCGAGTCGGCGCTGGCCGGCGGCGAGACGGGCGTTCGCGCGTTCACGCCACGCCTCGAGCGCGGCCTCGCCGTCCGCCTTCGCGACGGACGCCTCGAACGCGCCGGGGTGCACGAGCGCCACGAAGCCGGAGACGTGGCCGAAGCCGAGCGACGTGGCGAGTCCGGCCTTGACCGGCTGGCCGGCCGCGGAACGGCCGAACACGTCCTCGCCGCCGCCGATGCGCAGCGGCTTCCTCAGCCAGGTCATGTGGTCGTCCTTCGCGAGCTTCGGGTCGACGCAGTCGAGCGCCGCGTTCGCCGGGATGACGCCGGAGGCGAACAGCTGCGTCAGGCCGTTGACCTGGAAGATGCAGGCACCGCCCTTCGCGTGTCCGGTGACGGTCTTCTGCGAAATGACGAACAGCGGGTTGCCGTCGGTGCGGCCGATGGCGTGCGCCAGCGTGTTGTGCAGTTCGGACTCGTTCGGATCGTTCGCGTTGGTGGACGTGTCGTGCTTGGAGACCACGGCGATGTCGTCCGGCGTGACGCCGAGCTTGGCGAGGTCGTGGACCAGCTTCGAGTCACGTCCGCCGAGGCCCGCCGCCAGGGCGCCGAGGCCCGGGGCCGGGATCGACGTGTGGGCGCCGTCCGCGTAGGAGTGAATGAAGCCGATCACGCCGGCGACCGGCAGACCCAGCTTCAACGCGATGTCGCCTCGCGTGAGCAGGATCGTGCCGCCGCCCTGGGACTCCAGGAAGCCGCCGCGGCGACGGTCGTTCGCGCGGCTGAAGAAGCGCGCGTCGATGCCCTTGCCGTACATCTCGGCGGAGTTGGCGGTCGCGTTCATGTTGCCGAATCCGATCACCGACTCCACGCCGATGTCGTCGATCGCGCCGGTGACGACGAAGTCGGCCTTGCCGAGCGCGATCTTGTCGGCGCCCTCCTCCAGCGACACCGCGGCGGTGGCGCAGGCGGAGACCGGCTGGATCATGTTGCCGTAGCCGCCGATGTAGCTCTGCATGACGTGCGCGGCGACGACGTTCGGCAACGCCTCCTGCAGGATGTCCGTCGGAATCTCGTGGTTGAGGAAGCGGTCGAGGTAGAGCTTGCGCATCGAGGCCATGCCGCCGAAGCCGGTGCCCTGCGTGGAGGCGACAAGCGACGGGTGGATCGCCTGGAGGATCTCCGCCGGGTTGAATCCGGCCGACAGGTACGCGTCCACGGTGGTGACGATGTTCCACAGCGCGATGCGGTCCACGTCGCCGACCATCGAGGCGGGGATGCCCCACTTAACCGGGTCGAAGCCCTTCGGGAACTGGCCGCCGACCGTGCGGGTCATGGCGGCGCGGCGCGGCACGCGAATCATCGAGCCGGCGTGGCGGGTCACGTTCCATTCGCCGGACTCGTCGTCGCGGGCGATGGACGTGTGGGCCTCGTCGAGCTTGACGTATTCGCGGGCGACCTGCTCGGTGGGCACGGAGAAGGTGACGTCATGGTCGAGGTAGACCTCGGCCTCCTCCTCGTCGGCGCCGTCCTTGTAGTCGTCGCCCATGCCCTCCTCGAACGGGCGGATGCCGGAGCGGGCCACGACCTCGTCGTGGTAGCGGTCGGCGATGTCCTCCTCGGGCACGAGGTTGCCGTCGGTGTCGTACCAGCCGGGCTTCGGGCTGTCGGCCCACGTGAGCAGGCCCATGTTCCACGCGAGCTCGAGCACGGCGCCGGCGTTGAGGTCGACGGTGCCGTCCGGGTGGATGCCGAGTTCGGCCTGGGCGCGCGTGCGGCCGGAGCCCCACGGCCCCAGTTCGCCGACGGACACGATGACGATCTCGTCCTCCGGACGGGCGGTCACGCCCTCCCAGTCGGCGAGGTCCACGTGCGGCTGGTGCGGGACGTGCGGCGTGGGCAGCGCCTTGATCCGCTGCCCACGGGGCGCGGTCTCTCCCTCAGTCGCGCTGCGCGCGCCAGCTCCCTCATCAGAGGGAGCCGAGACGGAGGCCGCGGCGTCGGCCTCCGCCTCCGCCCTCAGCGCCTTGATGTCGATCGGCTCGGAGCCGAGACCGCCGGTCAGGTCCACGTCGAGCGGCGCCTCGGCGGCCGCCTTGCGCGAGTCGGCGGTGCACAGGTCGAGCAGTTTGACCGCGATCTGCGCGGTGGAGTACGTGTGGATGCCGTGACGTTCGACGACGGCGACGAGCGGGTCGTTGCCGCCCATCAGACCGGTGCCGCGCACCCAGCCGATCTTCGGGTGGGCGAAGGTGACACGGTCCGACCAGGCGTCGCGTTCGGCGCGGGCGCGGTTGACGATCGCATCGAACGCGGACTTGACCTCGCCGTACGCGCCGTCGCCGCCGAACACGCCGCGGTTCGGAGAGCCGGGCAGCACCACGTGCAGCTTGTGCTGCACGTCGGTGTCGGCGCCGATCTTCGCCAGTCCGGCGATCGCGCGCTCGACGCCCCACAGCATGAGGCGGGCCTGCGATTCGAACAGTTCGCCGGAGTCGGCGAGCGTGCCGTGCACCGGCGGGGCGGCGAACGGGAAGAACAGGGTCGGCTCGTAGGCGGGCTTGAGGATCGTGGTGGTCGCACCGGTCGTCTTCTTCTGGACGTGACCCACCCAGTCCACGAGCGCGTCCACGTCACGGAAGCTGGACAGGTTCGCGGGCACGAGCCACAGCTTGGCGTCGCCGGTGGCGTGCTCACGGTACGCCTGGCGGCCCCACGCCTTGATGGACGGCCTGAAGCTGTGCGAGGTGGCGATCACGGTGGCGCCGCCGGCGAGCAGGCCCTCGACCACCTGGGCGGCGATCGAGTTCGGGCTCACGCCGGTGACCACGGCCACGTCGCCCGCGAAGCGGGAGGCCTGCGCGTCGGACGAGGCCGGCTCGAGCGCCTCGGAGGCGATGCGGTCGAACGCGGACTTGAGCGTCTCGTCATCGGCCTTCGCCGCGAACCACCGGGCTTCGGCGGCGACGGCCTTACCGAGGCCGATGAAGCTGCCGGCGAGCGCGTCCACGTCGCCTTCGTAGTAGGCGCGGGCGAGGTCCTCGCGGGCGGAGGCCCAACGGTCGTCGAAGAGGATGGCCTTGTTCGCGTCGAAGCGCGGCTCGACCTGCTTGGGCCAGTCGGAGCCGAGTTCGGCGCTGACGGCCGCGACCACGGCCGCGTTCTCGTCCTCGCCGGTCTCGGGCGCCGGGGCGGCCACGCCGAGCTCGTTCAGCACGAACCGTGCGGTGGCGGCGAGCACGCCGTTGGCGCCGGTGACCTTCTCGGCGAACGCGTCGAGCGCGGCGGAGTCGACCACGGCACCGCCCGCGGCACCGCCGGCGGACGGCTTGGAGACGGCCACGCCCTTGGTCTGTCCGACGAGGGCGACCGCGTCGTCGATGAGCTTGTCGGCGGCGGCCGCGTTGGCGGCGGCGCCGGTCGGCAGCTTGGCGAGGTCGCCGCCGCGCGAGCTGGAGCCCTCGCGGGTGTCGAGCAGGAGCGCGGCGGTCGTGGCGGCCACCCAGCCTTCGCCGAGCTGCCACACGCCGGTCACGCGTTCGCGGATGTGCGCCGGCTTGACGCCGGCCGCGCCGAACAGGGCACGCAGACGGTCGCGGATCGCGTCGGAGAGGACCGGACCGAACGGCTTGTAGTTCGGGGCGGCCTTGTTCACGATCTGGGCGAGCTGGGTGAGCGTCGCCTCGGCGGCGCCGTCCACGCTGGCCACGCCCAGCTCGGAGCTGATGTCCATGAGCAGCTGGTTGCGGCGGGAGGACACGCCGTTGGTGAGCGTGTCGGTGGTGTCGGAGGCGCCGATCTGGTCGAGGCGCACCTTGGCCGAGTACGCCATGAGCACGCCGATCGCGTCGGCGGCCTTGAACGGCAGGTCGGGCGCGTCCGCACCGGATGCCCCCTCAGCCGGCTGCGCCGGCAGCTCCCCCGATGACGGGGGCGCAGGGACGGCGGGAGCCGAAGTCGGGGCCGGAGCGGCGGCACCCGCGGCAGGAGCCGGAGCCGCGCCGGAGCCGAGCTTGGCGACGGCGGAGCCGCCGGCCGGGGCCGCCTCGACGGCGGCCGAAGCGGCCGGAGCGCTCTCCGGCTCCTCCTCGGGCACGAGGCTGTCCGAATCGGTCATGTACACACGGCCTTCGTCGCGGCCCACGTTGTAGACGGTGACGTCGGTGCCGGCGAACTCGGGCAGACGCAGGGTCTTGGCACCGAGGTTGGCGAGAGTCGGCGCGTTGCCGAGGCCGACCTCCACGTACTCCTCCACGCCGAGACCGCCCTGCGCGGCCTTGTGGAAGAGCAGCGACTGGGTCTCGATCCAGCGCACCGGGGAGGCGAACTGCCAGGAGAGCAGTTCGGTGAGCAGCAGGCGGCCGAGCTTCTGGTCGTCGGCGGCGTAGGAGTCCCACACGGCCGGGTCCTCCAGTGCCTCGCGGATGCGCTCGGAGGGCACGACCTCGAGGATCTTCGCCGCGAACTCCTTGGTCATTTCGAACGGCGTGGCCACGAGGTTCGGGATGTAGCGGTCGACGAGGCGGCCACGGTAGTCGATGTGTGCGGGAAGCAGCGCGTCGAGCTTGTCACGGAACTCCGGCACGCCCTTGCGCAGCAGCGTGGAGTGGAACGGCACGTCGATGCCGGGCACGAGCATGAACGCCGGCTTGCCGCCCGCCTCCTTGGCGCGGCGGTTCGCGTCGGCCTGCAACGCCTTGAGGCCCGCGATCGTGCCGGCGACCGCGTACTGCGCGCCGGCCAGGTTGTAGTTGACGATCTGCAGGAACTCGCCGGTCTTCTCGGACACGGATTCGACGTACGCCTTCACTTGCGAGTCGCCCACGCCGAACTGGTTCGGGCGCAGCGCGCCCATGCGGTAGTTGGAGCGGCCCTGCGCGTCGCGCGGGATGAGGTGGTGCATCGTGGAGCCGCGGTGGAACACGAGTTCGAGCACGGTCTCCAGCGGGATCACGCCGGCGAACGCGGACAGCGCGTTGTATTCGCCGAGCGAGTGGCCGGCGAAGTAGGCGGGCCAGATGTCGCTGCCGGATTCGCGCAGGCGCGCGGTCTGCGCGAACGCGACGGTGGCGAGCGCGACCTGCGTGAACTGCGTGAGGTTGAGCAGGCCTTCCGGATGGCGGTAGGTGACGCCGTTGGCGGTGAGCTCCTTGGGGTTGTCGCGCACGAGGGCGAGGATCGAGAATCCGAGCTTGGAGCGGGTGAGCCTGTCGGCGCGCTCCCACACATCGCGGGCGGCGGGCGACTTGGCGCGCTCGTCCAACACCATGCCCTGCTTCTGGATGCCCTGACCAGGGTAGACGAACGCGGCCTCGGGCGCGCGCACCAGCGCGGTGCCGCGGGAGACGAGCTGGCCGTCGATGCGGCAGGTGACCTCGAGGGCCATGCCGCCGTGGCGCACCTTGCCGACGCGTTCGACGGAGATCTCGACCTCGTCGTTCAGCTGGACCATGCCGTACATGTTGTAGGTCCAGCCGGCGATCTCGTAGTGGGCGCCCTTCTCGTCGGCCGCCTGCACCGCGTGCTGGGCGGTGGCGGACAGCCACATGCCGTGCACGAGCGGCGCGGCGAGGCCGGAGATCGCGGCGCCGCGCTTGGAGGTGTGGATCGGGTTGAAGTCGCCGGAGGTGCGGGCGAACGCGGTCATGTCGTTCGGCGCGGTCACCTTGACGCGGCGCAGCAGACGCCTCGGCGTGGATTCGATCTCGTCGTGCTTCGCATCGCCGAACTCCGGGGAGTCGACGGGCAGCGCGTCGGAGTAGACGCGGCCGCGGATCGCGAAGCGTTCGGTCTCGCGGGCGAGCAGCGTGCCGTCGGCGGCGGTGTGGGTCACGTGGATGGTGACGACGCGGCCGGACGCGGACTCGAAGTAGTCCTCGGCCCAGGAGGTCAGCGTGACGGTCTCGCCGACGTGCTTGAGCAGTTCGTCCTCGGTCTCCTCGAGTTCGATGAGATGGTCGAGGTGGACGGCGTTGAGCAGACCCTCGATGACCGGGTATCCGTTCACGGACACGGAGCCGAGCGCCGCGTAGATCGCCGGCCAGGCGGGGCCGACGAGCGCGTCCGGCGCGATGCGGGAGGCGCGCAGCGTACCCGGCAGGGCGCCGCCGGTAGCCGCCTCGTGGTCGTAGCCGAGGTTCGCGGAGAACGTGTACCGCGCGGTCGCGATGCCGAACGGACGGTCGGCGTCGCGCGTGCCGTCGATCTCCGGCATCGCGGTCAGCTTGTCGCCGGTGATGGCGGTGTTGCCGATGCCGGCGGTGGCGGCGAGCATCGCGTACACGTCCGGAATCAGCCGTTCGCGGTTGACGATCGGCATGCCGCCGGTCGCGTCGGCCGGCACGGTGAGCGGGATGACGATGTCGCGCACGGCGTGCTTCGACTTGCCGCCGTCCGGATCGTCGTCCCAATACGTGTCGAGATGGATGTCGAGGTCGTATTCGCCGTTCGCGGCGTCCACGGCGCGGATCTCGTAGTCCTTGTCGCCGAGCTTGGTGCCGTACGCCGGGTTGTCGGTCACGTGGCCCACCCAGGAGATGTTCGGCGACTTGCGGATGAAGTCCTCGGCGTTCCCGGCCTCGCCGAGCGTCGCGTACTCGCCCTCGGCTTCAGCGCCGGACTCCTTCGCGCGTTCCAGCGCGGCGGCCTCGAAGCGGCCGAGGATGTCGGCCACCGGCTCGTCGACGGTGGTGATGCCAGCCACGGAGATCGGGCCGGGGATGACTCGCACGGAATCCGCGGAATAGCGCGGGTCCTCGGACTGCCAGAGCTGATCCTGACCCCACCAGCGCAGCAGGTCGTTGTCGATGACCGGCACGAACGGCATCGGCTTCGGGTATTCGCGCACAAGCACCGGGAACCACGCCTCGTCGGCCGGGGTGACCTTGAGTTCGGCGGCCTGCGGGTAGGCGGCGGCCAGCGCCTCGAGCGCGGGCGCCGGATCGGCGATCACGTCGTCGCGGGTCACGTCGAGCTTCGAATCGAACTCGCCGGAGTCCACGTCGGCCGCACGGGCCTCGATGCGGTGCAGCAGGTGCAGGAAACGGTCGGCGTACGTGTCGTCCACCCACGGGTAGGCGAGATCGGCGAAACGCTGCGCCCACTGGAGGTAGGTCATCGAGGCCAGGTCGCCGAAGTACGGCTTGGCGGTGCGGTCCAGCGCGGCGATGATCTCGTCGCGGCGGGACTCGAGCTCCTCGGGGTGCTTCATGACGCGCACGAGCAGACGGCCGCACACGGCGGAGGCGTTCTCCACCTCGTAGATGTCGGCGTGCAGGTGGCTCAGACCGGACGCGACACCGCCCACGGACTTGCCGGACGGCACCCAGCGCTCGCCGGCGGGGGCGAACGGGTCGTCGGCCGCGCCGGACGCGGCGACGGTCTCGGCGGTGATGCCGGGGGTCTTGACGAGCAGCTGCTTGACCTCGGGGCTGGTGTGCGCCTCCTTGGCGGTCATGACGGCGGTGCCGACGAGCACGCCATCGACCGGCATGTCGGGCAGGCCGTAGGCGCGCGACCACTGGCCGGACAGGTAGTCGGCGGCGCGTTCCGGCGTGCCGATGCCGCCGCCGGCGACGAGCACGAGGTTGTCGCAGGCGCGCACTTCGGCGTAGGTGGAGGTGAGCAGGTCGTCGAGCGACTCCCAGCTGTGGTGGCCGCCGGCGGCGCCGCCTTCGACCTGCATGAGGATGACGGTCGGGGCGACGGCCTTGGCGATGCGGATCACCTGACGGATCTGGTCGACGGTGCCGGGCTTGAAGCTCACGTACGGCAGGCCGTCCTTCTTGAGCTGCGCGACCAACGCCACGGCCTCGTCGAGCTCGGGCACGCCGGCGGAGACGACGACGCCGTCGATCGGCGCGCCGGACGCGCGCTTCTTCGGCACGATGCGGGAGGAGCCGAACTGGAGGTTCCACAGGTAACGGTCCATGAACATGGCGTTGAACTCGACGGTGCGGCCTTCGTCGAGCAGCTCCTCGAGCTTGGCGACGTGACGGTCGAACACCTCGGCGGTGACCTGGCCGCCGCCGGCGAGCTCCGCCCAGTAGCCTGCGTTCGCCGCCGCGGCGACGATCTCCGGGTCGACGGTGGTGGGGGTCATGCCGGGCAGCAGCACCGGCGGCTTGCCGGTGAGCTCGGAGAACTTGGTGACGAGGCGGTCGCCGGCGGGCGTGTGCGCCACGCGCGGGGCGAACGCCTTCCAGTTCTGGGTGCGCAGCGTCTCGGCCTCGGCCGGGTCGAGCGTGGAGAGGGCGGCGCGCTCGGCGAGCGTGGTCGCTTCGACGACGCCCACGCCGGTGCCTTCGACCACGTTGCCGATGAGCTTGCCGAGCGTGGAGCCCGGGCCCATGTCCACGATCCACAGTTTGGCCGGGTCGGTGTCGGTCAGGGCCTCGCGCACGCGGGCGGCCCAATCCACATGGTTGAGCAGCACCTCCTCGGCGAGCGCGCGGGCGCGGTCGGTGTCGAAGCCGCAGGCCTCGGCCCAGGCGATCGTCTGGTCGACGGCGGGCTTCATGAGCGGGGAGTGGAACGGCAGGGTCACGTCGAGGTACTCGAGCACGGGCGCGAACACGGCGCCGCCGCGCACCTTCTCCTCGCGCAGGGCGGCCTGCTTCTTGTGCTCCTTGGCGACTTCAACGGCGAAGGCGGCGAGGTCGTCCGGGAAGCCGGAGATCACGTGGTGGTCGTCCGAGTTGGTCACGGCGATGGCGATCGGTCCGCGCGGGTTGTTGACGCGGGCGGCGAGCGTCTCGACCTGGGCGCGGGTGGCGCCGCGCACCGACAGCATCGGCGTGGCCTCGCCGTGCAGCGGGTTCAGGGCGAGTTCGCGGGCGGCGCGCGTGCCGGCGGCGCCGATCAGGGCGGCGGTGGCGAGGATCTCGTCGATCTGGTCGCGGGCGGCTTCGATGGAGCCGGTCCGTTCGATGGCCTTGGCCATGTGGACGGCGAGCACGCCCTGCGAGTGGCCGAGCACGGCGGCCGGCTTGGCGGAGGGCAGCGTGTAGCCGAGGTGTTCGAGGTCGATGAGCGCGCCAAGCTGGGTGAGGGCGATGCCTTCGACGGAGGCGGTGGCGTCGGCGGCCGCGCCGAGGCGGGCCGGGTTCGGCGTGAAGCCGAACAGGTCGACCGGGCGGCCGGTGGTGGCGAGCAGGTCGGCGTTCACCGGCGTGAGCTTTGTGTAGGCGGCGTCGACGTGCGCGTGCAGCGCCTCGGCGAGCGTCGGATCGGTGGTCTGGTCGGCGAGCGCGACCGGCCACGGCGTGGACTGGCCCGCGAAGGCGAGCGCGTGCGGCGTCTCGCCTGCGGCGAGCTGGTCGAGGAAGAATGTGCTCATTGCTTGTTCCTTGTCTGTTGTTGCGTTACGTAAGTCTGTGGTTACGTTCTGTTATGCGGATGGCTCCGTCGTCGGACAGTCCACTGGACTGTCCTCCTCCTCGCGCTGATCGGTCTGCCGAGCGGACCGATCAGAGCGGCTGGTTGCCGTGGTGCTTGTCGTTCGCGCGGACGCGGCGTTTGGTGGCGAGCGTGCCGAGCGAGGCGACGATCGCCTCGCGCGTCTGCTCGGGGTCGATCATCGCGTCGATCTGCCCGAGTTCGAGCGAGAGGTTCGCGTTGACGGTGGTCTCCTCGTAGTCGGCGATGTACTTCGCGCGCAGCGCCTCCACGTCCTTGCCGGACGCCTTGGCCTTGGCGAGGTCGTGGCGGTGGATGATGTTCACCGCGCCGGCCGCGCCGAGCACCGCGATCTGCGAGGAGGGCCAGGCGAAGTTCATGTCGGCGCCGATGGCCTTGGAGCCCATCACGATGTACGCGCCGCCGAACGCCTTGCGCAGCACGACGGTGACGAGCGGCACCTGCGCGTTCGCGTACGCGTAGATGACCTTCGCGCCGCGGCGGATGATGCCCGCGTGCTCCTGTTCGGCGCCGGGCTTGTAGCCGGGCGTGTCCACGAGGGTGACGACGGGCAGGTTGAACGCGTCGCACAGGCGCACGAACCGGGCGATCTTCTCGGAGGAGTCCACGTCGAGGATGCCGGCGTTCACGTTCGGCTGGTTCGCGACGATGCCGACCGGGCGGCCTTCGACGCACGCGAAGCCGACGAGCGCGGACGCGGCGAACAGTTCGTGCACCTGCACGAACTCGCCGTAGTCGACGATGCAGCGGATCACGTCGAGCATGTCGTACGGCTGGCGGTCGTTGTCGGGCACGAGCGTGGCGAGCCGTTTCGCGGTCTCGCGTTCGGCGCGCGTGGCGGCGTACGCGTAGACCGGCGGCTGTTCGTCGCAGTTGGACGGCAGGTAGGCGAGCACGGTGCGCGCGTAGTCGATCGCGTCGGATTCGTCGGCGCCGAGGTAGTGCGCGACGCCCGACTTGCGGTTGTGGACCTCGCCGCCGCCCAGGTCGGCCATCGAGATGGTCTCGCCGGTCGCGGCCTTGACGACGTCCGGTCCGGTGACGAACATGTCGGAGTTCTCGCGCGTCATGATGATGAGGTCCGTCAGGGCCGGGCAGTAGACGGCGCCGCCCGCGCACGGGCCGAGGATCAGCGAGATCTGCGGCACGTAGCCGCTCGCCTCGCACGTCTTGCGGAAGATGCGGCCGTACTGGGTGAGCGCGGCGACGCCTTCCTGGATGCGCGCGCCGCCGGAGTCGACGATTGCGACGATCGGCACCTTGAGCGCGATGGCCATGTCCATGAGATGGCAGATCTTCTCGCCTTCCGCGGTGCCGAGCGTGCCGCCCTTGACGGAGAAGTCCTGCGCGTAGACGGCGACCTTGCGCCCGTAGACGAGGCCGAAGCCGGTGATGACGGCCGCACCGGCCTTCCCGGCGTTGATGTCGCCGCCTTGGAAGCGGCCGATCTCCTCGAAGGTTCCGGTGTCGAACAGCAGGTCGAGGCGTTCGCGCGCCGTCTTCTTGTGCTTGGCGTGCTGCTTGTCGCGCGCGCGGTTCTCGGCGTCACGCGCGAGTTCGGCGGCCTTGACGACGGCCGCGCGCAGCGGCTGGCGGCCGTCGCCGGCGCCGCCCTGTCCGGCGGCCTGCTTCACGGCGTCGCGCACGGCGGGCATCTCCACGATGTCGGTCATTCCGTGGCCTCCTTCCCGTTGTCCTCGGCGTCGCCGGCCGAGCCGGACGCCCCAACCACGTCCAGCGTGACCAGCGTGTCGCCGGCTTCGACGCCGTCGGCCGGGCCGACGAAGATCTTCTTCACCGTGCCCGCGGCCGGCGCGTACACGTAGTTCTCCATCTTCATCGATTCGAGCACGACGATCAGGTCGCCCTTCGCGACCTCCTGGCCCTCCGCCACGTTGACGCGCGTGACGACGGCCTGCATCGGCGAGGCGATGACGCCGGACTTCGCGCCGTCGTCGATCGGCCCGCGTGCGACGGATCCGGCGTGCGAGCCGGACCCGCGCAGCGGCTGCGTGGGTCGTTTCGCGCCGCGTGCGCGCGCGCCGCCGGTCAGGTTCTCGACGACGTCGAGCGGCACGGTGAGCTTGACGCGACGATCGTTCATCTCGATGACGAACGTCTCGGAGGCGACCTTCGCGTCCGCGCCGGGCGCGCCGGCGAGCGACGCCGGCTGCCCGCCGCGCGCCGCGTTCGCCTCGCGGTTCAGGTACGTGCGTTCCAGCCATTTCGTGCTCACGTCGAACGCGTGGCCGTGTTCGGCGGTGAACACGTCGTCGCGGAAGATCTCCTTGAACAGCGGGATCGGCGTCGGCACGCCTTCGATGACCATCTCGTCGAGCACGCGGCGCACGCGCGCCACGGCGGCGGCGCGGTCCTGCGCGGTGACGATGACCTTGCCCATCATCGAATCGAATTTCGGCGACACCGTGTCGCCCTGCGTGACGCCCGTGTCGATGCGTACGCCGGGGCCGGACGGCCACACGATGCGCTCCAGCGTGCCGGAGGACGGCGTGAGGTTCGTGGCCGGATCCTCGGAGGTGATGCGCAGTTCGAAGCTGTGGCCGCGCGGTTCGGGCGCGGGCGTGAGCTCACCGCCGGCGGCGATGTTGAGCTGCTCGCGCACGAGGTCGAGGCCGCTGACCTCCTCGGAGACGGTGTGTTCGACCTGCAGGCGCGGGTTCACTTCGAGGAAGTAGACCTTGCCGTTCGGCGTGACCATGAACTCGCAGGTGCCGAGTCCCGTGTAGCCGACGGTGGTGAACAGGCGGCGGGAGTATTCGACGAGCGTCTCGGCGACCTTGTCCGTCAGGAACGGCGCGGGCGCCTCCTCGACGAGCTTCTGGTTGCGCCGCTGCAGCGAGCAGTCGCGCGTCGAGTAGACGGTGAAGTTGCCGTGGCTGTCGCGGCCCGACTGGGTCTCGACGTGGCGCGCCTTGTCGATGAACTTCTCGATGAAGTACTCGTCGAGGTCGCCGCCTTCGAGCGCGTCGTGGTTCGTGTAGAAGCGGCGCAGCTCCTCGTCGTCGCGCACGACGGTGATGCCGTGCCCGCCGCCGCCGTCGGTGCGCTTCATCATAATCGGGTAGCCGTGCGTGTGCGCGAAGTCGAGCAGCGTGCGGATGTCCTTGACCGATTCGGACAGGCCGGGCACGGGCGGCACCTTGGCGCGCAGCGCGACGCGGCGCGCGGTGATCTTGTCGCCGAGCTCGGTGAGCGCGGTGTGGTGCGGCCCCACCCAAATCGCGCCGGCCTCCTCGACCTTGGCGGCGAAGGACGGCACTTCGGACAGGAAGCCGTAGCCGGGGTGGACGGCGTCCGCGCCGGAGCGCTTCAGGATGTCGATGAGCCGGTCCTCGTTGAGATACGTGTCCTGGTAGGTGTCGCCGGGCAGCAGGTACGCCTCGTCGGCGAGCGACACGTATTGCGACTCGCGGTCCTGTTCGGCGTAGACGGCCACCGTGGCGATGCCCATCTCACGCGCGGTGCGGACCACGCGCATGGCGATTTCGCCGCGGTTGGCGATGAGTAGTTTCTTGACGGATTGCCCCATGACGTCAGATTCTGCTCTTCAAAACTGACGGTTTCAATCGAAACGTCCACAAAACCCGGCGCGGACTTTTGTCACCTTCCACAAACGTCACCGTAGCTTGACGGTTCTATCCTCGATGTCAACGCCGGCGGAGAGCCGCGGCATCCCGTATTCGTTTCGGGCCGCGACCGTAACGCCGGGAAGGCCGCGGACCATCCGGCGGCCGGGCGGAATCCCTCGTTCGGATCCGCGTTTTCACGAGAAGGGAATCATCTCATGCAGTCCAACACCCCTACGCCCGCCGCGCAATCGTCCGCCGCCAAGTCCGTCTCCATCGCGCGCCGCGTCGCCGCCGTCTCCTGGAAGCCGGTGCTGTTCGCCGTGCTCATGTGGGTCTCCGCCGCCGCGGGCGAGATTCCGATTCCGGGCACGCCGGTGCCGATCACGCTGCAGACGTTCGTCGTGATGCTCGCCGGCCTCATGCTCACGTGGCGTCAGGCGGGCGCCGCGGTCGCCACGTATCTCGCGGCCGGCGCCGCGGGCCTGCCGGTGTTCGCCGGCGGCACCTCCACGATGGCGCTCGTCGGCCCGAGCGCGGGCTTCCTGCTCGGCTTCCTGCCGGGCGTGGTCGTCATCGCGTGGCTCAAGGGCAAGGCTGGCGAACATGGCGTCAAGGCGACGCTCCTCGGCGCGCTGCGCTACTTCGCGGCCGCGTTCCTCGGCGGCGTCGTGGCCGTCTACGCGTTCGGATTCCTCATCCAGTCCGCGCTGACCGGCGCGCCGATCGCGGCCGTCGCCATCGCCTCGATGGGCTTCGTGATCGGCGACATCGTCAAGGCCGCCGTTGCCTCCCTCGTCGCCGCCGGCCTCGCCAAGCTCCGCTGACACCCATTGGCATCGGCCCCCCTCTGACGAGGGGGCTCCCGGCGAAGCCGGGTGGGGGAGAGACCGCGGCCGCAGGCTGGAGGAAACGGAATCGGCCGTAGGCCGATGCGATATCCCCGCGGCCTACGGCCTCTCCTCTGCTCTCCCCCAGTCTCACTACGTTCGACAGCCCCCTCGTCAGAGGGGGCCTAGTCATATACCGCTTACTGCAGCAAGCCCACTTCGCTGGCGAGGAGGGCACGCACCTCGCCGTCCTCGGTGCGCACGCTGATCGACGCGTCATCGTTCAACGCGACCACTTCGCCGCGCACGGCGCTGCCGTCGATGAGCTGCGCGTCGACGGTGCGCCCCATCATCCAGCACACGTGTCGCATCTCGGCGCGCAACCGTCCCGACTGCACGAGCGGCGCGGCGACGAACGCCTCCAACCGCGACCGCATCGACTCGACGAACCGCGCGATGATGAGGTCGCGCAATCCGTCGACCGGCGGCAGCGGCCCCACGTTCATCTGCAACGACGTGGCCTGAGCCGTGGGCAGATGGTCGGCCGGCATGAACAGGTTCAATCCCGCGCTGAACACTATGGCCTTGTGTTCGGAATCCCCGTGCAGCGGCATCACCTCGGCGACCGTGCCGCCCAGCTTCAACCCGTGGCAGTACAGGTCGTTCGGCCATTTGAGCTGGAAGCCGCACTCATCGTCGTACGGGCGGGCGCCGCAGTCGTCGACCGCGCCCTCCAGCGCGTCCAACAGGGACAGCTCGGCGATCATCGCCAGCCACCCGTTGACCATCTCGTCGTCCGCGACCGTCTCGGGAATCACGCTCACGAACGTCGCCGCCAACGATTTGCCCGGCGCCGTGATCCACTGGCGTCCGAACCTGACCAGCGCGTTGCTCAGATAGTCGGCGGTGATCACGGTGACCGGCAGCTCGCCCTCGCCGCGCTCCAACACGATTTCGCCGCGTTCGAGCATGCGCCGGGCCTCGGCGTGCGTCGAATCCATATCCGCGACCGATACGACCTTGTCCGCGATGCGCCTCGTATGCTCCAGCTCCGATGCTGCGACCTTCAACAGTGAAATCATGCCCACCACCATACGCCCCGCCTATCCCAAACCCTCCCGCCTCGCCCGCCTCCCTCTGACGAGAGACGTCCGTCCGACGCCCTGACGGTCGCCCGCCGTTCCGCCTCCCTCTGACGAGGGAGGTGCCGGCGCAGCCGGCGGAGGGAGAGACAGTCGGCGCAGCCGACCGAGCGAGGTGACCGCGACGCTAGAATACTGCCCTATGAGCGATGTCACAGCGAATCCCCCTTCCCCGGCCGAATCGGCGACGTCCCGAACCCACGCATCCGCGGGACCAGCGGGCACGTCGTACCGCCCCATCGACCGCATCGGCGCCGTGGCGCGGTGGGCGCTGGCCGTGGCGGCGGTGCTGTGGCTCTCCTGGTGCACGGCCGTCGGCCCGTTGTACTGGGCGGATTCCTCGATCGCCGCGTTCCATTGGCTGAACGCGCTGTACGGTGTCCTCGCCTTCGTCATCTATATGGCCATCATCGTCGCGCTGGTGCGCGTGGGCAGGAGGGAGCCGCTGCTCGGCTGGCGCACGGACCGCGCGACCGGCGAGCGCACGCCGCGCCGCATCCTGCCGTTGCGTCGGCGCAATCGTCCCGACGTTCCCACCGACGTGACGTCCGCAACCGCACCGACCACCCGTCGCGCGCGATGGTGCGCCCGTGTGCGCACCATCGCGGCGCACGCCCGGGCGTTCCTCTCCCGCTGGATCGTGCGTCTCACCGACCGGCGCTGGAAGCTGTGGACCGTCTTCCTCGTCGGCTGGCTGTGGGCGCCGACCACGCTGCTCGCCGCGTTCGGCGCGGACCTGCGCAGCCAGGCGCGCGAGTTCAGTTGGGCGTGGAACCAGTGGACCGGATTGAAGCAGCCATACATCGGCTTCTTCTCGTTCGCCCCGATGGACATCTACCCGACCGCCCACTACCTGTGGCCCGCCGACCCGACGTATCTGACCGACCAGCACAACATCGTGCTCACCCTCTTCTACGGGTCGACGATGGCCGCGAGCCGGTATCTGACCGGGTCGAACGACTGGGGCGTGATCGCGCTCGCCGCCGCCCAGTTCCTGTTCGCCGTCTGCTGCACGGCGGCGACCGCGCACCGGTTCCTCAACCTGCCGTGGCTGCGCCGGTCGGACGTGCGCACGGCGCGGCGCGATTTCGCGCATCCGGAGCGCGGCAGCCGGTTCCGCCCGCGCGCGTTCGCGCGTCCCGAACGCGGCGTGCGCCCGGCGTTGCCGCCCGAGGCGGCTCATGCGGGCGTGCGTCTCGCGGTGATCGTGTTCTTCCTCGTCTGCCCGATGGCCGTGTTCTCGACGATCTCGCTGACGAAATCCCCACTGTTCGCGTTCGCGTTCCTCTGGGCGTTCGGCTTCTGGTACGAGCTCCACGCCCTCACCGATGCCTCCCGAACCGACGCTCCCCGTTCCCCCCGGAATGCCGCCTCGTCCCCCCGCTCCCCCCGGGAGGGGGAGCTGGCCGCCACAGGCGGACTGAGGGGGTCCCGCAAGCCCCTTATCCTCCGTCTCCCCCGCCGCACGCTCGTCGCGTTCGCCGCAGCGAACGCCGTCATGCTGATCTCCGCGAAATACGCGTGGTACGTGCTGCTCTTCGAGTTCGTGCTCGCCATCGCCGCCGACCGCCGCCGCTGGGCCACCTACGTGGTCGCGATCCTCCTGCCGACGATCCTCATCCACGGCGGTATCTCGATGGCGATCTCGTCGGGCGCGATCATCGGCGGCGACCCGATCGAAAGCCACGGCGTGCAGTTGCAGATGATCGCCCGCGTCGCCGAACGCGCTCCGGAGACGATCCCGGAATCGGCGCGCAAGGAGCTCGCCCCCGTCTTCAACCTCGACCAGATGGCCGACGCGTATTTCCCGCAGGACGCGGACCCGGTGAAATCCTCCGGCATCCAGTCGAAGAAGGTGAGCTACCGCTGGCGTTCCGTCAAACCCGACGACATGAAGAGCTTCAACAAGGCGTGGCTCGAGATCGTCAAGGCGAACCCGGTGGTGGCGATGGACGCGCTGATGGCGAAATGCTACGGCTACTTCGACATCGCGGACCTGCCGTACGTGTCGATGAACTACTACGTGGACAGCGACTACGTGCAGAAGAACTCGACGTGGCTCAAATACGTCAACCATGACTGGCGCGAACGCGTGGCCACGTTCGCCGACTCGTGGGGCGCGATCCCGGTGCTCGGCTGGGTGACGCACGGCAACTTCTACGTGATTCTGACGTTGCTCATCGGCGCGGCCGAGGTGATCCTGAAACGGTGGCGCTCGCTCGCCTGGCATCTGCCGCTGCTGCTGCTCATGGGCGTGATGATCACCGCGCCGGCAAACAACTTCGAACGTCACATGCTCCCCGTCGCCTTCTGCTTCGCCTTCCTCTGCCTCACCTTCCGAAGGGATTCACGCGGAACGGCAACGGACAGCAGCGCCATCGCCGCCGCCGGAGCTCGCCCATAGGCATAGAGGCGTATAGGCGTATCCGCGCGTCGGGCCCGCCCGTCAGGTCCGCCCGTCGTCCAGTGGATTACGTTTTCGCTTCCCGTCATGTCTCCCGTCTGAGAGCATGGTGATGCAACGAAGCATCACGGGAAACGGGTGGCATATGAACAGCATCCTCTCCAATGGCGCGGCCGTCGCCGTTTTGCACGATCTGCATGATCGCCACACTCGCCGGCTGCTCCGTGAATGCGGCCGGCGGGCACGATACGGGCACGAACGCCACGGCGACCGACGGCTACGATCTCAACACCGGTTATTCCGCGGAACTGAACACCGTAAGGTCGGAATTGCGCGATGCCGGCAATGACGACGACAATCGGCTGGGTCTGTCGATCCTCGAGGATGGTGTCGTGACCGGGGGAGAGCTGAACGAGCTCAAAGAGCAATACGACCAATGCTTCATCGACCACGGATACGACCCCGGATCCTTCGACTTCGATACCACCGGTGCCGGAAGCGTCTATCCGCCGTCCGGCTTATCCGAAGAAGAAAGCAAGGCTTGGGGCGAGCGGACCAACACGGTCCAACAGACCTGCGACCGACGCAACGGCACCGCGGCCATCCGAGGCCTGGTCGCTTCGGTCCGGATGAATCCGGACAACAAGGACATCCGCAAGACCATCGTCACCTGTCTCATCGAGCAGGGGCTCGTGGACGGCGGTTACACCGTCAACGACTACGACACCGATCTCGCCGACCAATCCGGTCCCTTCTCCGCGGAGAAGAACGACGATGCCTCCTACCAAAGCAAACTTCGCCAATGCCGATCCTGACCGGCTAAGTCAGCCAGTCAGGAGATGATGTCGTCTCCCGGATGACGTATCCCCTCCCGGTGGACGACCGGAACGCCATACAGTGGAATCGACCATCAGCAAGGAGGCACCCACGATGCGCAGAAAGACGACCTCCAACACGACCTCCAAGACCTCCTCCGCCGCCACGTCCAAGTCCGCCCGCACCGGCGTCACCGTCTCCGTGATCGTCCTGCTGGCGGCGCTGCTGCTGTCGACAGGAGTGGCCGGCGGGTTCCTGCTCACCCGCTCGCGCATCCCCCAGTCGTTGGAGTCCTCCACGCCGGCCGGCTCGATGACGGTCGCATCCACCCGGTTCGACGATTCCCGTTCCGTCCAGCTCACGCTGACGCTCGGCGCCTCCGCGACCGTCACCTCGCCCGTGTCCGGCACGGTCACCTCGTCGGATTGCGCGGCGAACGCGACCGTCGCATCGGGCAGCACCCCGCTCGCCGTGGACGCCGTCCCCCTGCTCGCGCTCAACACCGCCACCCCGCCGTACCGCCGTCTCGCGAGCGGCACGCAGGGACCGGACGCCCGCGCGCTGAACGACGCGTTGCGCGCGCTCGGCTACGCCGCCCCCGATTCCGACTGGTTCGTCTGGGATTCGATCGTCGCCTACAACGCGCTCGCCGGCAATGTGGGCGCACGCCGCATCACCAAGGACGACGGCTGGGCCATCGACCCCTCGTTCTTCATCTGGCTGCCCGCCTCCGCCGTAACCGTCGCCGACTGCCGGATCGCGGTCGGCCGGCAGGCCACGCAGGGCGCGGACCTGTTCGCCACGTCCGGCGCGCCCGTCAAAGCCACGTTGCCCGCGTCCCAGTCCGGCGCGCAATCGTCCGGCGCGCAATCGTCGGGCGCGGTCGCCGGCGACCGCATCCTCACCGTGAACGGCCAGGACTTCCCC
Organism: Bifidobacterium sp. LH_426; assembly: GCF_056356875.1. Classification (NCBI taxonomy): domain Bacteria; kingdom Bacillati; phylum Actinomycetota; class Actinomycetes; order Bifidobacteriales; family Bifidobacteriaceae; genus Bifidobacterium; species Bifidobacterium sp. LH_426. Next base: position 4,015 of record NZ_JBKEVB010000014.1, on the reverse strand, counting down.
GTCGCCGCCGGTACCACCGAAATCACCGACGCGGCGACGCTCGCCGCGATCGCCGCCAGCACCGAATACCGTCTCGCCTCGCTCAGCGGCGGTTCCGGCGGAGGCGGCACCGGCGGCGGCACCGGAACCGGCGAAGGCGGCACGCTCCAGGTCTCGTTCACGTGGCGTCTCGCGAATCCGATCGAGTCGATCACCGTGCCGCCGTCCGCGCTCTACCGCGCGTCGGGCGTCACCGCGTGCGTGAGCGTCAAGGGCGAGCCCACGCCGATTACGATCATCGCCTCGCAGCTCGGCAAGACGATGGTCTCGCCCGACGGCGTCGACCCGTTCACCACGGTCGACGTCGCCCCCACCACCAGCAAGCCGTGCCGGGAGTAGCGCCATGAGCACCGACGTCACCGACAGCACCGACTCCATCACCCCCGCCAAGCGCGTCGTCCTCACCGACGTGGGCCACACCTTCGACCCGACCGGCGAGGACATGCTCTTCCGGCATCTCACCGTCACGCTGCTCCCCCGGCACGTGTACGCGCTCACCGGCCCGTCCGGCTCCGGCAAGTCGACGCTGCTGTCGATCATCGCCGGCTGGACCGCGCCCGCGCAAGGCACGGTGGAGCGCATCGGCTGTGACCGCGTCAACTGGGTGCTGCAGAATCCGCACGGCGTGGCCAACCGCACCGCCATCGACCATGTGTCACTCCCGTTCATCGCACGCGGCGAAAGCCGCCACGACGCCGAATCGCACGCACTCGACCTGCTCTCCGCGTTCGGTCTCACGCGACTCGCCTGCAAACCGTTCAGCGACCTGTCCGGCGGCGAGGCGCAACGACTCATGCTCGCCCGCGGCGTGGCCAGCGGCGCCGACCTGATGCTCGTCGACGAGCCGACCGCGCAACTCGACCTCACCACCGCCGCCACGGTGAACGAGCGTCTTCACGCGCTGTCGCTCGGCGGCGCGATCGTCGTGGTCGCCACGCACGATCCGCGCACGCGCGACGCATGCACCGACCTCATCGATCTCGGCGACTGGCAGTAACCGGCCGTAACCGGCAGCAGGAGAGCATCATCATGAACCAGCCGAAGCAGTCGCGACGACAACCGCGGAAGCAGCGCGAACGGTCCCATCCCCGCATGCGCCTCGCCGGAGTCCTCGACGAGGCCGTGCGCAATCTCGCAACCGGCACGTCGCACGCGTGCGGGATGGCCCTGACGCTCGCCTTCCTGCTGCTCCTGTGCGCGGGTGCCGACCTCATGGCGATCACGAAGATCCAGCGCGAGGCGGACACGTTCGTCGCCGCGGGCGGTTCCACCACCGTCATCACATATACGGGCCGCATCGACGGCACCGCGTGCGACCGTCTCGCCTCGCTCGACGGCGTCATCGCGGCCGGCGCGACGCGCGCCTCGCAGACGAAACTCACGTTCGCCGCGTTGCCGTCGACCGGCGTGCCCACGTATGAGGCGACGCCGGGCGCGATCGGCGTGTTCCGCAACAGCACGGCGAACGCGCGCGAAGCGAGACCCACGACGTTGAACGACGTGAACGGCGTATGGCTGTCGGGCGAGGCGGCGGCGCCGCTCGCCGCCCACGCCGGCAGCCGTCTCGCGTTGCGCGACGAGCGGACGCTCGACGTCGCCGGCGTCTACGACTGGCCGGACGACGGGCGGCAGAGCGGCTACTCGTATGCGGCGGTCACGCCCGTCCCCGCGGGGTACGGCGGCCTGTTCGACCAGTGTTGGGTGAAATCGTGGCCGGTCTCGGAGAACATCGAATCGTTGCTGCGCGTCACGACGGTCGGCGATGCGACGGGCACGCAGGAACGTCCGATGGTCTCGCAATTGAACACGTCGCGCGGACGCACGTTCGACGCGGCCGCGATGTACCGCGGGCGACTCACCGTATGGGCACCGATCGTGGCCGGCGTGGTCGCGCTGATCGCCGGATTCGTCTCCATATGGCGGCGACGGTTGGAGCTCGCGTCCGCGTTGCATTGCGGCGTGCCGAAACCGGCGATGGTCGTGCAGACCCTCGTCGAAACGGCTGCGTGGGCGTCCGCCGCGACGCTGATGAGCGTGGTGGAGTTCGCCTGGACATGGCTGGAGAACACGCGCACCGACGCGGCGGTGCTCACCACGGCATTGTTGCGCGTGCCGGCCGCCGGGTATGCGGGAGTGATGACGGGCGCGCTAATCGGCGCACTCCTGATCCGAGAACGTCACCTGTTCCGCTACTTCAAGACCCGCTGATTGCCGATTCCCCTGTTCCCCCTTGCGGAATCGGCGATTCCCTCTGCTCCCCCTGTGAGGGGGAGCTGTCGGCCAAAGGCCGACTGAGGGGGTCTGCGCCACGCCCGCACTCACTACACTGGAGATATGACTGATTTCCTGGACCTGCTGACGAGCGCCGCCGAAGCCGACGATGGTGACGGTTCGGCCCGCGCCCGCGTGGAGCGCGTCGCGTTCGAATCCCTGACGTCCGGATTGTCCGACGATCGCGTCGCGTCGTTGCTGCGTGTGCTCGGTTTCGACGGCGGATTCGCGTGTTTCGCGATTGCGGGACGCCCCGCCGCCACCGTCGAGGCGACGATGCGCGGTGTGACGAAGGCGGTCGTCGATCTGGGCGGCGGTCTGCCGCTGGTCGGCGTGCGTGACGGCGTGGTCGCCGCGTTGATTCGCGTGGAGGCGGCGGTCAGTCCCGATGTGACGTGTACGGCGGTCGCGGGCGCGTTCGATGCGACGACGACGCCGTTGTGCCTCGGACCGGTGCGTCACGGCGTCTCCGGTGCGACGGCGACGTTGATCGCCGCATTGACGACGTTGCGCGCGGCCCCCGCGCTGGTCGTCGGGCATGGTGCGGGCGCGCCGGCCGCGGGCGCCGCGGCCGCCAAGGATTCCGGTGCGACGACGCTCGCGCGCAAACGGATGCTCACACCATTGCGTGCCGAGGATGCACTGCCGGAACGCGCGCTACTCGGCGATGATGATGCGCGGCGCGAACTCGTGGATGTGGTGTATGGTTCGTTGGCCGGTCACGGCGCGGATGATCCGACGATGATGACGGTGTCCACGTTCCTCTCGTCCGGGGGATCGCTGGAGACCACGGCGCGCACGCTCAACGTGCATCCGAACACAGTGCGCTACCGTCTCAAGCGCGCCGCCGATACGACCGGCTGGGATGCGACGAACCCGCGCGAGGCATACGTGCTGACCACCGCCATAGCCTTAGGGCGCATCAACGCCGCGTGATTGATAGGCTAAGCCCTGCTTCGTTCGCATAAGCCCCCTCTGACGAGGGGGCTCCCGGCGAAGCCGGGTGGGGGAGAGACCAGAGCGGCCGCAGGCCGCGGGAAAAATCGTATCGGCCGAAGGCCGATTCAGTTTCCCGCGGCCTACGGCCGCCGGCTCCCCCTGAAGGGGGCGCATGCCTTGCCTCTGCTCCCCTTGTGAGGGGGAGCTGTCCGCCGGAGGCGGGCTGAGGGGGGTGACGCGTGCGGGGCGTGGGGGTGGCGCGTGCGCGTGCGTGTGTCTTGGAATATGCGGAAGGGCCCTTGGGAGCTGTTGCTCGACCAAGGGCCTTCCTTATCGTATGGATGCGGCGGCGTGCTACTCTCCCACACTCTCTCGGGTGCAGTACCATCGCCGTGCCAGGTCTTAGCTTCCGGGTTCGGAATGGGACCGGGCGTCTCTCCTGGGCTATGACCGCCGCAAATCTTCAATTATCAAAGGGATATCGGCTCCCTTCGAACGCTGGTGGTTCGGGGACCGGATGGTGGACGCTTGTCGATTGTCTTATTGTGACGTGTCACGGTTGCTCCGTGTCGCGTGCATTCGCAGAAAGAGGTCGATGCCGTCCCAACATGGTTGGGATGTGTGTGTCGCGCTTCCCCGTTAGTACCGGTCGGCTCCACCCCTCGCGGGGCTTCCACGTCCGGCCTATCGACCACGTGTTCTGCATGGGGGGTCTCAGGAACCGTAGTTCCCTGGGAATACTTATCTTGGAGCGGGCTTCCCGCTT
>NZ_JBKEVB010000013.1:0-63146 GCF_056356875.1 Bifidobacterium sp. LH_426 | reverse complement strand
CGCCAGAAACGACTCGGGGGACACACCCCGGAGGAATTCCGGAACATGTCCCCCACAGCCTGATCAGGTACCCTTAATAAACCACGTCCAGCAATCGGGGCGCAGTTCAGACGAGGGGGCTGTCCGCGTAAGCGGACTGGGGGAGAGACCATGAACGTTGCGTTCCAGCTATCTCTCCCCCAGTCTCACTGCGTTCGACAGCCCCCTCGTCAGAGGGGGCCAAAGTGTGTGCTCACACCGACACTTCGGTGAGGGTCGGCTGCTCGGTGGAGGTTTTGATCTGCTTCAACCCCACGAGGGCGATCGCGAGGGAGCCGATCGCCAGGGCGGTGACGACCATGAAGCCGCCGTGCGAGCCCATGCGGTCGATGAACTGGCCGGCGATCGCCGATCCGGCGGAGGATCCGATCGAGTTCATCGCGCCCATCCACGCCATGCCTTCGGTGAGCCGCGACGGCGGCACGAGGTGCAGCATCAGCTGGTTGCCGTTGATCCACGTGGGCGCCTGGCATACGCCGATCAGCAGGTAGATGATCATGATGACCCACAGGTGCTTCGCGAACATGAACGACCCGATGCCGAGGTTCACCACCGCGAGGCAGAAGTAGAACCGCTTCCACAGTGGGATCGTCCAGTTCTTCGCGCCGTACACGAGCGCGCCGCACAGCGAGCTGATCGAGAAGCAGGCGAAGACGAATCCGGTGTACTGCTTCATGTCCGACTCGGTCGCGAACGCGATGATCGAGATGCCGGCGGCCGACTGGAACGCGCCCAGGCCGAACCACGTCACGCACACGGCGATGAGGCCCGGCCCCCAGATCGACGCCTTCCGCCCTTGCTTCGCCTCCTCGAGCGCGCGCATTGTTTCACGTGAAACGATTGACTCGTCGGTCACGCCCTGCGCGCGCAGCCGGCGTCGCGTCTCCTCGGCGGCGGTCTCGGCGCGCAGCGCCTCCGCCTTCGCCGCCTCGCGCGCGCGGTACTCCTTGCGCGAGATGCCTTCCGCCCTCGCGAGGTCCGATTGCGACGGCGGTTCGGTCGTGAGTTCCGTGAGGAACATCAATGCGCCGACAATCACGCACACGCCGGTGAACGAGAACGCGAGCAGGCCCGAAATCACAGCCAAAGTCGAGGCGAGCGGGTTGCCGATCACCCACATGCACTCGTCGAGCACGCCGCACAGCGACAGTGCGCGGTCGGTGCGCTCGCGGTCGCCTTTGAGCAGTCGCGTCCAGCGCGCGCGGCTCATCGCGCCCCACGGCGGGATCGCGGCGAGGAACGGCGTCAGACAGTACAGCACCCATTCCGGCGCACGGTTCGTGATCGACGTGGTCAGCGCGATCGCCGCGACGATCCACACGATGATCGTCGGGATCGACACCTGACGCTGGCCGAACTTATCGGTGAGCTTGCCGAGCAGCGGCGTCGCGACGGCCAGCGCGATCGCCTGGAGCGCGGTCAGCAGGCCGGCGAGCGAATAGTTGCCGTAGTAATGCTGCACGGAGATCGTGATCGTCATGCCGATCATCGGGAACGGCATGCACGCGATGACGCCGCCAATCGAATACCGTGCCGTATGCGGGATGCGCAGCAGCTCCGCATACCCGCCGAACACCTTGCCGGCGACATCCCTGATTCCGGTGATCACTGTATTGGACATACCGCACCCGCTCCTTTCCGCTCCCGATCGGATAACGTCGGCCCTCTTCGGTCGTGGCCACTCTACGCGCGCGTGCGCCGCGACACGCGGCCGTGCCGCGGTAGATTGGAATACATAGTGCGAACCGTATCGCGAACCGTTCACCGATTCCCGAAGGAGGCCGGCGATGACCGCCACCACCATCCATTTCGTCCGTCACGGCAAGGTGTACAACCCCGATCATCTGCTCTACGAGCGCCTGCCCGACTTCCACCTGTCCGACGTGGGCCGCCGCATGGCCGAGGCGACCGGCGCGTACATCGCCGCCAGCCCGCAGATGAACACCGTCTCCGCCGTCTACTCGTCGCCGCTCGACCGCACGCGCGAGACCGCCGGCGCGATCCTCGACGCGTTGAACCCGGTGCGCGAGGCGCGCGGGCAGGAACCGCTCACGCTCACGACCGACGAGCGCGTCATCGAAGCGGGCAACGAGTTCCGGGGCAAGCGCATCGGCCACGGCGAGGGCGCGCTGTGGAGGAACGGCAACTGGAGGCTCGTCGCGAACCTGTGGAAACCCAGCTGGGGCGAGTCGTACGCGCACATCGCCGCACGCGTCGGCGACTTCGCGCGCGAGAAGGTCCGCCGGCACCCCGGCGAGCAGATCATCGTCGTCAGCCACGAATCGCCGATCTGGTCGTTCCGTCATCTGCTCGAAACCGGTCACGCCGAACACTGGATGTTCCTGCGCCACACCGCGCTCGCCTCGATCACGTCCATCACGTTCGACTGCGAGACCGGCCGTGTGATGTCCATCACGTATGTCGACCCCGCCGCCGGAATCCAATAGACGCACACTAGAATCAAAGCCGATACGTGTGGTCGCTTCCCTCCCCGCGAGAGGGGAGGGTGGCCGGCGAAGCCGGACGGGTGGGGTGCCGTGCGTCGCGCACGACGGAAGGCATCGCACGCCGTCCGAAACGAAACGCAAAGGAGCATGATGACTGAACTGAACACCGCCGGAATCGCGCGCGTGGCCGCCGCGCCCGCCGTGCGCGAGGCGGCGCGCGAGGCGGCGCGCCTGATCGCGCTGTGGCCGCTCACCGACGCGATGCGCATGGACAACGACGCGAAATACGGCGAGAACCTGCAGGTGCGCGTGACGCGCGCCTTCGCCCGCATCCTCACCGGCGAGGACGTGACCGTGCCGGATGCCGAATTCGTGTACGAGGGCGCGGACGCGATTCCCGGACGTCCGCAGACGATCGTCGACGCGCTGCTCGCCGCCAACGACGCCTACGACGCGCTCGCCGACTTCTCCGACACCGGCGACGCGACGCTCGTCGACGACGTCGCCGCCGACCTCGGCATCACGTGGGACGACGCCGCGTCCGTGCGCGTGCACGCGACGCTGGACGCCGTCGAAGCCGCCGTGAACGACGGTACGTTCGACGCGGGGGAGTACGCGGTCGCCGGCGACGGTACCGGCGATGGCGGCGAGACCGGCGGCGCGGCCGAAGCCGCGGACACCGCCGGTGCCGCCGTGCCGGTCGACGACGACGCGTATGAGCCGTCGCCCGCGCTCGTCGACGCGATGGCGCACCGGTTCGCGGCCGCGCTCACCGTGTGCGACGCGCTGCTCGCCGCCGTCGAGGACGACTCCGCCACCGGGCCAGCCGCGCTGGTCACCGCCGATACACCGGTCGACGATGCCGCCGTGCGCGCCGTGCTGCCGCTGCTGCTCGTCGTCAACGAGCTGCGCGAACAGATCTCCGTGCCGCGCATCTGCCTGACCGACGTGCAGATCCGCGACCTGCTCGCCGCCCGCGCCGCCGCGCTCGCCGACGCCGCGACGGCGGCCGCGGAAGGCGCGACGACGGGCGTGGGGGACGCCGCCCTGCTCGACGCGACCGCAGCGTTCGTCGCGCCGCTCGCCGCCGCCGAATGGACGAAGCATCGCGAGGACGTGCTGTGGGACCCCGCCGAGGCGAAGAAGAAGGCGAAGGAGGAGGACGAGAAGCGCAACAAGGCCGCGCTCGCCGCCAAATTCGCGCACGTCAAGAACGACAACAAGGAGACCGTGGAACTGTGACCGCGTGATCGCGGGTACGTATTGCGGGTACGTGGTCGCGTCCGCCGTGCCGCCGCGACGGTGCATCACGACGGTGTATCGTCGCGGCGACGGTTGTCGGAACGCCGCGCGACGACTACGATGGGGTCATCATGGCGCGACGTAGCCGGCGACGAAGTCGGCCCGGAACGCCCGCATCATTCGGCAAACGGCGGAGGAACATCCATGGCATTCACCGATCGAGACCCCATCGAGATCGACGGCGAGGCGGCGGCGCAGGCCGACGCGCTCGCCAACGTGTACGGCAGCATCGACGCGCTCATCGACTACGCGACGCGACGGCTCGAACTCGACCCGCTCGACGTGGACTGGAAACGCAACCAGGTGCTCGCGATGCTCGGCCTCGCCACGTACCGCGTCACCGGCGCGACCTCCCGTGAACCGCTGACCCCGGACCGTCTGCTCGACCGGTTCCGCGACGCCATCGTCGTCGCCGGCATCTGCACGCGCGACGAGGCACCGATCGCGTCGGACGGCGTGATGGGCCTGCTCTCCGCGAACCCCTCGACCGTGGCCCGCCGCTTCCTCGACGAGGAGCGCAACGGCGGCGGCGAGGACGCGATGCGCTGGCTGTACGACTACTGCGTGGGCAACGACTCCGTGAAGAAGAGCGAGCTCGACGCGAACCCCCGATTCGACGCGCACGGGCTTGCCTTCGTCATCGACCTCGCCAAGCCCGAGTTCGCGCAGGAGGACCCCGCCTCCGGCGACGTGTCCGGACGCTACCCCGCGTGCGGGGCGTGCCACGAGAACGAAGGCTACGCGCCGCGCGGCCGTCGCACGCTCAGGACCGTGCCGCTCACGCTCGGCGGCGACGATTGGTTCTGGCGGTTCAAGCGCTACGGCATCGTCCGCCAGCATGGCGTGTGCGCGAGCATGGAGCATACGCCGCTGATCGCCGACGCCGACATGTTCGCGCGCCTCATCGATTTCGTCGACCGGTTCCCCGGCCACTTCATCGGCTGCGACGCCGCGTCGGCGCTCCGTGGCGGCACGGCCGCCGTGCACGAGCACTACGAGGGCGGCGCCGAGCTCCTGCCGCTGCATCGCGCCGAGGCGGCGGCCACGTTCGCCGTGCCCGGTTCGTCCGACGCGGTCGTGGAGCTCCTCGACTGGCCGGGCACCGCGGTGCGCGTCGTCGCGCAGTCGGCCGGTACGGCCGTCTCCGCGTCCGAGCGCATCCGCGCCGCGTGGGTCGAGGGCGAGGGCGTTTCCGCTGGTGCTGGTGCCGGTGCCGGTGAGGGAGTCGTCCGTGACGGGGCGTCGGTGTCGGCGAGCCTCATCGCGACCGATCGCGGCTACGAGATGAACCTCATCCTGCGCGACGCCGCGTCCGGAACGGACGGCGACGTGGCGGCGGGGGAGTCGGCGCAGGCGATCATCGGAACGGATGAGATCGGACTGGCCGGCATGCAGGGACTGTTCGTGGTGCCCGGACGTCTCGCCGACGAACTGGGCGTGCTCGGCGACGCGGCTGGCGCGGCAGGCGTCGCGGGCGTCGCCGGTGCCGCGGCCGGAACGGTCGAGGCGGCGCGCGACGAACTCGGCGCGACGTGCCGTCGCATCCTCGCCGGGACCGCCGTCTTCGCCGCAAGCGGCGACGCGGCGGACTTCCTCACTTCCCTCGGCTTCGCGCGCACCGCGCAAGCCGAGGCGTGAGGCGGCGTGATATCACGCGATGCCACGTGACGTCGCGTGATATCACGCGGCATCGGACGCGTGACGCCGGACGCGTGGGACCGACGGTCACGCGCCCGGGTCAGGCCAGAGCCTTGTCGAGCAGCTCGTCGATGGCCTCTTCCCGGGTGAGATGATGCGCTTGGGCGTAGATGAGGATCTTCTCCTCGCGGGTGAGTCCGGATTGTGCGAGGCTGTCGCTGAGCGCTTGCCGCGTGTACTCGCTCGGCGTCACCTGTCGGGCCTGCGCGGCGGTTTCCACCAGACGCCATAGCGCATCGGGGATACGAATGGTATGCGCCCTCATGTCGGACTTGCTGGGTGGAAACGGATCGGCTTCCCGGTCGAGCGAGGCATCCGCAAAGCCCTTTTCGGCCTCCTGCGCCCACCGTTCGACCATGTCGTCGGTGATGGGTGTTCCGTCTTCGGCGATGTATTGCGTCATGCTCTGCTCCATTCCTTGAAGAACCCCTTGGTGAGATAGTTCGCATGGATGATCAGTGGTTCCGGGTCGGCCGTCTTCACGTACACCAGTTCGATGAGACGCTGCTGCTGGTCGAATCCTATGGCCGCCCATCGGGGTGGGTCGGCGTCCCGGTCCCGGCTGCGGATGCGCGCCGGACCGATTCGTGTGATGAAGGCGGATTCGATCTGGCTTCGATCGATGTGGTGTGCATGCAACGCATGCGGATGAATCTCGATTCGCGGTGGTTGTTGTTCATTGTAATCGAGTGTATGACGATTGTCATACACTCGACCGGCGCTGTCGCGGCCGTCATGTCGGTCATCATGCGTCATCGTCATCGTCTCCTGCATCGGCTCGTATGTTTTGGCGCGCGTTTGTTCGGGTTGTGCCCGTCGGGCGGTGACGGGCATTGCGGGTGGCTGCCGATGGTAGGTCCGCCGGCGGGGAAAGTCCACGATGGTGAGGATGCGGTGGGGAAGTGTGGATGGCACGGTTGACGATTACGGAGTGGGGGACGGCTTGGTGCGGAGCGGGAGGTCGGCGCATCCCACGCGTCCGGCACGCGCGGCACAATAGGGGACTATGACTGAAGCCGAACACGCGAACGAATCCGCGAAAAACCACAAGCCCGAACTGCCGAAGGACGTGCGCGTCCGATTCTGCCCGTCCCCGACCGGCACCCCACACGTCGGCATGATCCGCACCGCCCTGTTCAACTGGGCCGAGGCGCGCGCCACCGGCGGCAAGCTCGTCTTCCGCATCGAAGACACCGACGCCCAGCGCGACAGCGAGGAAAGCTACAACCAGATTCTCGAATCCCTGCGCTGGCTGGGCATCGACTGGGACGAGGGCATCGACGTGGGCGGCCCCCACGGCCCGTACCGCCAGTCCGAGCGCACCGACATCTACAAGGACGTCGCCGCCAAGCTGCTGGCCGCGGGCTACGCCTATGAATCCTTCTCCACGCCCGAGGAGATCGAGGCCCGCAACGTGGCCGCCGGCCGCCCGAAGGCCTTCGGCTACGACGGCTACGACCGTGACCTGACCGAGGAGCAGAAGGCCGCCTTCCGCGCCGAAGGCCGCAAGCCCGCGCTGCGCATCCGCATGCCCGACGAGGACATCGCCTTTGACGACCTCATCCGCGGCACCATCGAATTCAAGGCCGGCTCCGTGCCGGACTACGTGATCGTCCGCCCGAACGGCGATCCGCTGTACACGCTCACCAACCCGGTCGACGACGCGATGATGGACATCAACGTCGTGCTGCGCGGCGAGGACCTGCTGAGCTCCACCCCGCGCCAGATCGTGCTCTACCGCTACCTGATCGAGCTGGGCATCGCCAAGCAGACCCCGCTGTTCGGCCACATGCCGTACGTGATGGGCCAGGGCAACAAGAAGCTCTCCAAGCGCGATCCGGAATCCAACCTGTTCAACCACCGCGACGCCGGCTTCATCCGCGAGGGCCTGCTCAACTACCTCGCGCTGCTCGGCTGGTCCATCGCGCCCGACCGCGACGTGTTCTCGATGGACGAGATGATTGCCAAGTTCGACGTGCGCGACGTGAAGGCCAACCCGGCTCGCTTCGACCTCGACAAGGCCATCTCCATCAACGCCGAGCACGTGCGCATGCTCGAGCCCGAGGACTTCCTGCGTCGCTCCGTGCCGTACCTCAAGCGCGACGGCGTGGTCTCCGCGGATTCGTGGGATGCGCTGACCGCCCGCGAGCAGGAGATCCTGACCGCCGCAGCGCCGCTCGTCCAGACGCGCGTGCGTCTGCTCGGCGAAGTCGCCGGCATGGTCGGCTCCCTGCTGTCGACCGACGAGTACATCGAGCCGGACGACGGCGCCAAGAAGCAGCTCAAGGATTCCGCGCCGGCCGTGCTCGACCTGGCGATCGCCGCGTTGGAAGGCGTCTCCGAGGGCGATTGGAAGACCGACAACCTGCACGAGACGCTGAACAAGGCGCTCGTCGAGGAGGGCGGCTACAAGCCGCGCCTCGCCTTCGGCCCGGTGCGCGTCGCCATGTCCGGCCGCCGCGTCTCCCCGCCGCTCTTCGAGTCCATGGAGATCGTCGGCCGCGACCTGACGCTTGCCCGTCTCAAGGGCCTGCGCGCGCATCTGTGATGCGTCTGTGACGCGTTCCGTGTGGGCCTTGTATATAGGTTCGGTGACGGTGTGAGGTCGTGACGCCACGGCTCGTGGGAATCGAAATCGCCCCGCTCTTCGATGAAGAGCGGGGCGATTCGTCGTTCGCCTGAGGTGTTCGCCTGAGGATGCCGCCAAGGCGGATGGTAGAAAGCGGTTACAAAAGAGTTGTCAACCAAGGAGTCACAATGTGACACGCCGATGTTGACGAAGTCGGACGGCTCACGTATATTAATCACTCGTTGCGGTTCGCCGCAGCGGGTGAAAACACCGAAAAATGAATACGCCCCCATCGTCTAGCGGTCTAGGACTACGCCCTCTCACGGCGCCAACACCGGTTCAAATCCGGTTGGGGGTACGGACAGGAAGGACCCCGGCTCATCGAGTCGGGGTCCTTCGCGTATGCACCCGCATCTCTCGGGCTGCTGTTCATCGAACCGTCTGGCGGCCGTTCGTGATGCTTGCCTGTATCCCCATTCTCTTCTCGGTATGTTCGCAACGATGCCGTCTGGTTCGTCCTGTCCGTTTCGTTCGTTCCTTCCATCGTGAATGTGCGATGGCCGCGTCCGGAAAGGCGGGGGAGTGCATGGAGGCCGACATGTCGTCCGTCATCCTCTCCTAGGTGCCACAGTCCGGGGGCCCAATCCGCCTTCTTTCATGAAAAAGACGCCGCAATCGCAAGGCGGCGGGCGGTATCGGACGCTGTGCGCGATGTGCAAAACCGTTGGAAATACTGGCGACACGCCGTAAGTTGCGCACGTACCGGCATGCGCGTATATTAATCACTCGTTGCGCGGTTCACAAAGAACCAAACAACACGGCAGAAATGTCGGATAACAGAATAAGCCCCCATCGTCTAGCGGTCTAGGACTACGCCCTCTCACGGCGCCAACACCGGTTCAAATCCGGTTGGGGGTACGACGCGGAACTCTTCGGAGTTACACGCCAGCCAAATTGGGGTGTGGTGTAATTGGCAACACAGCTGATTCTGGTTCAGCCATTCTTGGTTCGAGTCCAGGCACCCCAGCCAATGAAAACCCTCGCGCAAGCGAGGGTTTTCTTGTTTTTCCTTCCCATTCATCCCATGGTGCGGTAAACCACTCATGGTGCGGTGTCAAGAAACGGCGGTATTCCGCGGTTGTGAAGGATATGTGTTACCGCACCATGGGAACGACCGCGCCGTGGCGTCGCGTGGCGTCCATATGAGCTGCGCATCGGCGCATTACAGTAGGAGTCATGACGGAAAACACACGTGCGCCCGAGGGCATGTCTTCAAGGCCGAGGATCAAGCCGGCGGAGGCGGGGGACACCCGTCCCCTGTCCGTGTCCGCCCGCCTGGGGCGGCTTCAGTTCCACCATTCCGGCAAGTTCCGTGTGCTGCAGGTCGCTGACATCCAGGACGGCCCGAAGATCGCGAAGGACACGATCCGGCTCATCGAGGCGAGTCTCGACGCGGTCCGCCCCGATCTGGTCGTCTTCACCGGCAACCAAGTCGCCGGCTATGATCCCGCGTTCGCCGAGACGTTCCGCAAACGCCGCTGGAGCGTCACCGCCGGCAGCGATATCGACGCCGATATCGACACGTCCGACGCCGAAGCCGCCAACGCCGCCGCCGAGGCGCACGAGCGTACGCGCGAACTGGTGCGTGGCGCGATCGCCCAGTTCCTCGCGCCACTGATCGAGCGCAAGGTGCCGTTCGCCGTCACGTACGGCAATCATGATTTCCAGTGCGGCCTGTCGAACGCTGAACTCGACGCCATCTACCGCGAGTTCCCCGGCTGCGTGAACCCGACGCCCGGCGTCGAGGCCGACGTGCTGTCGGCGCACACGTTGCTGCCCGATCAGGTCGTCTACCCGCATGCGGCCGGTACGTTCGCGCTGCCCGTCGCCGACGAGGCGCACAAACGCACGGTGCTGGGCCTCGTCGTCCTCGATTCGGGCGACTATGCGCACGGCGGCGGGTTCGCCGCGCCGACGGACGACGCGCTCTCGTTCCTCGCGCGCGTGCCGTCGGCGATCGGCGCGCGGTCCGTCCTGTTCCAGCACATGCCGTTGCCGGAATACTATGACCTGCTCACGCCCGTCACCGCGACCACGCCGTACGCGATGCAGGGGTACCGCGAGCACGCCGCGCGGTATTACGTTCTGGACGAGGGGAAGGTGCGTCCCGGCGGCTATCTGGGTGAGGGCATCAGTTGCCCGGATACGTCGCGTGAGTTCGCGGTATTGCGCGGCGATGACGCGACGATGCGTGCGGTGATGGATGATGCGGATGCGGATGATTCCGGTGTGATCGGGGAAGCCGGTTCGGATGATTCCCGTGCCGAGGTGTTTCCTTATATAGGGGTGGCGACCGGTCATGACCATCGCAATTGGTTCGTCGGCGAACTGGACGGCGTGATGATGGCGGCGACGCCGACCTGCGGATTCGGCTCGTATGGGCCCGCGCCGGCGAAGCGTGCGACCAGGCTCATCGAATTCGACATCCGGCATCCGTATGAGCCGCGCACGCAGCTGTTGGAGTTCGGCGAGCTCGTCGGCAAGCCCAGTTCGAAGAAGGCGTACACGTACGCGTTGAACGCGAAGCCCCCGCAGGACGGAGAGGGCGACGACCTGCTGCGCAAGCCCACGATATGGGAGCAGCTCAAGGGCCTGTTCGCGTGAGTATGCATTGGCCCCCTCGCCAGAGGGGGCCGAGTAGGGTCTGTTGCCGGCTCAGCGGCCGGAGGAGGCCTTGATGAGGGCTTCGGTCAGGTATTTGCCGGCGGCCATCACCAGCGGCGCGTAGCGGCGGCCGGGGGCGTTGCCCATACGGCCGGACGGGCCGGAGATGGAGATCGCGGCGATCACCTGGCCGGAGGCGTTGCGGATCGGCGCGGAGATCGAGCACACGCCCTCCTCGCGCTCGTTCACCGACTCGGACCAACCGCGCTTGCGGACGGCGGCCAGCTTGGTCGCGTTGAACTTCGCGTGGCGCAGGCCCTGATGCATGCGCTCGGAATCCTCCCAAGCGAGCAGGATCTGCGCGGCGGAGCCGGCTTCCATCGAGAGCATCGCGCCCACGGGAATCGAATCACGCAGACCGGAGGCGCGCTCCACGGCGGCGATGCACACGCGCTGGTCGCCCTGGCGGCGGTAGATCTGCGCGGATTCGCCGGTACGGTCGAGCAGCGTCTGGAGGATCGGGCCGGCGGCGGTGAGGAGTCGGTCCTCGCCGGCGGCGGCGGCGAGCTCGGCGAAACGGGAGCCGAGCACGAAACGGCCGTGCTGGTCGCGCAGCACGAAGCGATGGCGTTCGAGCGCGATCGCGAGTCGATGGGCGGTCGGTCGGGCCAGACCGGTGGCGGCCACGAGCTGGCCGAGCGTGGAGGGGCCGGTCTCAAGGGCGTCGAGAATCTTCACGGTCTTGTCGAGCACGCCGACGCCGGAATGCACCTCGCCGTCGTTCTGCTCGGCGGCCTGCGCGGTGGCGGGGGTCTTGTCGTCGGTGGTGTCCTGCTCGGCGACCGGCTCTTCGGCCACAGCGGTATCTGAGTGCATGGAAGTCATGGTTTCCGTTTATACCATCTCACATAGTGAAATGCCAAATCGGGGCAGTGTACCACGTGACGAACGCCGCATGTCGGCGAATGACCGAGTAATGGAATCTGTGTGCGCTCACATCGTCCAAGGGCGGCATGCGAGGTCAACCGACGTCATCGCGATGCGCTCGGAAAGTCGGGGGAAAGGTGACGATTTCGGCGGAATTCCAGCCATAATCCGGCGGAAAACCGGGCTTCCGATGGCACATCTCATAATCCGGCCGGGATATGGTCGCCCCCATGTTGACCGCATACTCTATTACCACGAACACGGCGCAAACACAAGACCTAGCGCCGAGAAATTTAGGAGGAATCCCCATGGGAACGACACTGGCCGAGAAGGTCTGGGCCGATCATCTGGTACGGAAGGGCAGCGACGGAGCGCCCGACCTGCTGTACATCGACCTGATGCTCATGCATGAAGTCACGAGCCCCCAGGCGTTCGAGGGCCTGCGACTGGCCGGCCGCAAGCCCCGCCACGTCGATCAGCTCATCGCCACCGAGGACCACAACACGCCCACGGTGGACATCGACCGTCCGAACCCGGACAAGACGAGCGCCCTCCAGCTGAGCACGTTGGAGAAGAACTGCAAGGAGTTCGGCGTGCGCCTGCATGCGCTCGGCGACGCCGACCAGGGCATCGTGCACGCGTTCGCCCCGATCCTCGGCCTCACCCAGCCGGGCATGACCATCGTGTGCGGCGACTCGCACACCTCCACGCACGGCGCGTTCGGCGCGCTCGCGTTCGGCATCGGCACCTCCGAGGTCGAACACGTGATGGCCACGCAGACCCTGTCCCTGAAGCCGTTCAAGACAATGGCGGTCAACGTGAATGGCAAGCTGCCGGCGGACGCCACCGCGAAGGACATCATCCTCGCGATCATCGCGAAGATCGGCACCGGCGGCGGCCAGGGCCACGTCATCGAATACCGCGGCGAGGCGATCCGCAACCTCACGATGGACGAGCGCATGACCGTGTGCAACATGTCCATCGAGGCGGGCGCGCGCGCCGGCATGATCGCGCCGGACGAGACCACGTTCGAATACCTGAAGGGCCGTCCGCACGCGCCGGAAGGTGAGATGTGGGACAAGGCCGTCGCGTACTGGAAGACGCTGAAGACCGATGACGACGCCGTCTTCGACAAGGAGGTGGACATCGACGCGTCCACGCTCGGACCCTACGTGACGTGGGGCACCAACCCGGGCCAGGGCCTGCCGATCACTGCGAACGTGCCGGTCCCGGCGGACATCGCCGACGCGACCAAGCGTTCCGCCGCCGAGCGCGCCATCGCGTACATGGGCCTGAAGCCGGGCATGCCGATCAAGGACATCGCCGTCGACACCGTGTTCATCGGCTCCTGCACGAACGGCCGCATCGACGACCTGCGTCAGGCCGCCGCGATCATGAAGGGCCATCACAAGGCGAAGAACATCCACCGCGTGCTCGTCGTGCCCGCCTCCTCGCGCGTGCGCCTGCAGGCGGAGAAGGAAGGACTCGACAAGGTGTTCGAGGACTTCGGCGCGGAATGGCGCAACGCCGGCTGCTCGATGTGCCTCGGCATGAACCCGGACAAGATGGTGCCGGGCGAACGCTCGATTTCCACGTCGAACCGCAACTTCGAAGGCCGTCAGGGCAAGGGGTCGCGCACGCACCTCGCGTCGCCCGCCGTCGCCGCCGCCACCGCGATCCGCGGCACGATCTCCAGCCCCGCCGATTTGTAATCCGTTTATCTCGGCCCCCTCTGACGAGGGGGCTCCCGGCGCAGCCGGGTGGGGGAGAGACCCCGAAAGGACAATCATGGAAAAACTCACCACGTTGACCGGCGTGGGCGTGCCGCTGCGCCGCTCCAACGTCGATACCGACCAGATCATCCCCGCCGTGTTCCTGAAGCGCGTCACCAAGACCGGCTTCGATGACGCGCTCTTCTACGCGTGGCGCCGCGACCCCGAGTTCGTGCTCAACAAGCCCGAATACGCGAAGGGCCAGATTCTCGTCGCCGGCCCCGAGTTCGGCATCGGCTCCTCCCGCGAGCATGCGGTGTGGGCGCTGCACGACTACGGCTTCCGCGTCGTCATCGCGCCGAGCTTCGCCGACATCTTCTACGGCAACACGGCGAAGAACGGCGTGCTCGCGGCGATCATGCCGCAGGAGAGCGTCGAACTGCTGTGGAAGCTCCTCGAAGAGGAGCCGGGCCGTGCGATGACCGTCTCGCTCGAGGACCGCACCGTGACCTGCGGCGACGTGACCCTGCCGTTCGAGGTGAACGACTACACGCGTTGGCGTCTGATGAACGGCTACGACGACATCGACCTGACGCTCCAGCACGAGGACGACATCGCCGCCTACGAGAAGATGCGCGCCGAGAAGTTCCCGTTCAAGCCGAAGACGATTCCCGCCAAGCACCTCCCCGAAGAGGAGATCAAGCCCGCCCGCGAGCTCGAATATCAATGGGATGGTCCGCTCGCTGATCGCGGCATCATCTGATATTCCCTTTTGCCTCCCTCTGATGAGGGAGGTGGCCGCCGGAGGCGGTCGGAGGGAGAGACCACAGCGGCCGCAGGCCGCGGGAGGAACGGAATCGGCTTCCAGTCGATGTGTGTTCCTTTCCGCAGCCTGCGGCCGCTTGTCTTTACCCCCTCAGTCGCGCTTCGCGCGCCAGCTCCCCCTGAAAGGGGGCGCAAGGAAAGGCTGGTGCGGCGGTTGCTTTCCAGCCTGCTTTGATTTTCGACTATCTCTCCCCCAGTCGGCCTACGGCCGACAGCCCCCTCGTCAGAGGGGGCCAAAGGGGTGGCAGTATGCGCCCCCTTTAGGGGGAGCTGGCCGGCCGGAGGCCGGACTGAGGGGGTTCGTTGCGGCACCCCCAAAATTCCGATCGCACACTCGCGGCCCCTCACCGGAGCATCTGTTCCGCCTATCGGGACGGCGTCCTATACTTGGCCCCGTATACGAAGGGGTGCTCATGACGTCGTTTGGTCGGGCACTTCGCGAATGAAGGTATGGAGAAGGAAGATGTCGAAGAACATCATGACGCGAGTGGGGATGGGAGTCGTCGGCGTACTTGCCAGTGCGGCGATGCTCTTCTGCGTCCTGCCCGCCCAGGCGGCCACCGGCTGGAGTGCGCTGTCCACCACGGAGAAGAAGTCGTCCTACGGCTACTTCGTCTGGAAGTCCGAGAACGCAACGGATGCCAATGAGAAGGCCACCGCTGCGGATGCGGCTAACATCCTGAGGAACTCCGCGTTGCCGACCACGAAGAACATCGGTGGCAATGGCGATGCGACCAGCCTTGAAAACATGCAGAATGCTCTCGACCAGATTAAGAGCATCAACGCATATCGTCTGACGTTGGTCAATGAGCCCTGCCGCACGGATTTGGCTTCCGGCAAGGGACGTGTCTGTGATGACGCGAGCAGGAAGCTGACCCCGTACAAGGTCTCGGACATCCTCATGGCAGTGGGCCAATCGAACGCGAATTTTTCTTCCACGAAGGCTGATCATGCTGCCAACAACGGACAGAATTACCACAGCAACTATCGGTTCGCCGAGGCGGAGAACGCCGCGTGGCCGACTGCTTTGTTCGAGAATGGGAGTTCCTCCGCTGCTCAGATGTGGTATGGCGAAAAGGCCAATTACGACAACAATCCGGTTTATTCCTCCAATACAGGCCACTACATCAATCTGACGAATAAGTATTCGTACAACAACAGCCCGATGTCATATCTCGAATACGACATCACTGGTTTGGGCGTCAATTCGACGTCTCCTGCTCCGTATAAGTCCTACGGCAACAAGACGGTCGTACAGGATTATGTGGCATCCAGCTGGGGATACAAAGGCTATGTCGAGGATGTTGATTCCTACGCCAACGATTTCAACGCCTACGTCGCCAAGGTGAACGAGCTGGGCAAGAAGTACACCGTCACGTTCAACACGAACGGCGGTTCCACTGTCGCCACGCAGACCGTGGACTCCGGTAGCGTTGCGACCGCGCCGACCGCACCGACCAAGGCCGGGTACACGTTCGGCGGTTGGTACACTGACGCGCAGTTCACGAAGCCGTACAACTTCTCCACGCCCGTCACCGGCAACATCACCCTGTATGCGAAGTGGAATGCGATCACCATCACTTCACTCGATGACGCCGAAGTCGTCTCCACGCCCGCGGGTGTGGCCCCGACCCTGCCTGAGCAGGTGACCGCCCACTACAGCGACGGTTCCGAGCAGCAAGTCAATGTCACGTGGGAGTCCATCGCTCCGAGTAAGTACGCCACGGCGGGCAAGAGCTTCATCGTGAATGGCACCGTCAGCGGCACCACCATCAAGGCCAAGGTCACGGTGAACGTGACCAACGCCGTGCCGACTGGTGCCGTCGCCGCGCAGGCTTCCGTCTCCACGATCGCCACGCACGCGCCCGATCTGAGCCAGGTCAAGGCGACCGTCACCTATTCTGACGGCACCACACAGCAGGCCGACGTCATGTGGGATTCCATCGACCAGAGCAAGTACGCCACCGAGAACGCCGACGGCTTCGACGTGAACGGCACGGTCACCGTGGGTGACAAGACCTTCACCGTCACCGTGAAGGTGATCGTCACCGCGCGCACCATCACCTCCGTCACCGCGCCGGACGACCAGACCGTCGAATCCGGCACCGAACCCACATACCCGGACACCGTCGCCGTCACGTACAACGACGGCGAAACCGGCACCGCGAACGTCACGTGGACGAAGCTCACCAAGGATCAGTACGGCAAGCGCGCCGGCGGCGAGTTCACTGTGAAGGGCACTGTCGACGGATACGCCGATGGCGTCTCCTTCAAGGTGACCGTCAACCCTGCCACCGTGAAGTCCGTCGTGGCCTCCGCCGCGACCGCGCAGACCGTCGTCGGCGAAACGCCCGACCTGAGCGGCATCAAGGCGACTGTCACCTACTCCAACGGCGATACCGAGACCAAGGACATCACGTGGGAGAAGACCACCGCCGACCAGTTCAAGACGGAAGGCGCCACCGTGCCGGTCAAGGGCACCGTGATTGTCAACGGCAAGACCTATGAGTTCACCGTCAACGTGACCGTGGTCGCCGCCACCGTCGAATCCGTCACCGGCCCGTCCGCCAACCCGTTCGTGACCGTCGACTCCGGCACCAAGCCCGACCTCTCGAACGCGCAGGCCACCGTCGCGTGGTCGAACGGCACCACGACGCAGGAACCGGTGACGTGGGACGAACCGGACAAGGCCGACTACACCAACCGTAAGGGCGGCACGTTCACCGTCAACGGCACCGTCACCATCGCCGGCACGGACTACAAGGTGAAGGTCACCTACAAGGTCAACCCGGCCACCGCGCAGAAGGCCGAGCCGACTGACGGCACCACCACGATTACCGTGCCGTCCGGCACCGACCCGACCAGCAAGCTGCCGAAGACCGCGACCGTCACCTGGTCCAACGGCGACACGACCACAAACCCGATCACGTGGCACAAGACCTACGCGAAGGCCGACTACTCGAAGCGTGAAGGCAACACGTTCACCGTGAACGGCACCGTCGACCCGACCGTCGAATCCGCCGCCGCGGCCGACTCCTCCAAGGTCATCGTCGCGAAGGCCGTGGAAGCCGCCACGCTGCCCGTCGCCGTCACGGTCAAGGTCACGCCGGCCACTATCACCAAGGTCGCCGACATCCCCGCCGTGACCACCGAGGCGAAGGTCGCGCCGCAGCTGCAGACCAGCGTCAAGACCGACTGGAGCAACGGCGAGACCGGCGTCGACACGCCGATCACGTGGGACGCCATCGACGCGTCCCAGTACGCGAAGCGCGGCGAGTTCATCGTGAACGGCAAGGCGACCGACGCCGTGACCGGTGCGACCGCCGACGTGAGGGTCACCGTCAAGGTCACCGCCAAGGCCGAATCCGCCGCCAAGCTCGCCGGCGTGACTGTCGACTCCGGCACCGACCCGTCCGACAAGCTGCCGAAGACCGTCGAGGTCACCTACACGGACGGCGCGACGGAAGACGCCGTGATCACGTGGAACACCAAGTCCTACACGAAGGCCGACTACTCGAAGCGTGAAGGCAACACCTTCGTCGTCAAGGGCAAGGCCGCCGGGCTTGACGTGACCGTCACCGTGAAGGTGAACCCGGCCACCGTGAAGTCCGTCGACACCACGGCCGTGACCGTCGGCACCAAGGTCGGCGTGCAGCCCGACCTGCCGAAGACCACCACCGTCACCTGGACGAACGGGGACGTCGAAACCGTCGCCATCACGTGGCCGGAGATTCCCGCGGACAAGCTCGACCAGGCCGGCTCGTTCGAGATCGAAGGCACCGTCACCGCTGGCGGCAAGGACTACACGATCAAGGCGACCGTCACCGTGACGGAGAACACCGTCACCTCCGTCGAGCGTGACGTGAAGGTCTCCACCACCGAAGGCACGGCGCCCGCCCTGCCGAAGACGGTGAAGGCCCACTGGTCCGACGGCTCCACGACCGATGCCGCCGTGGTCTGGGACACCGTGCCCGCCGCCAAGTACGCGAAGACCGGCACGTTCCAGGTGAAGGGCGTCGCCACGGTGAACGGCACCGATTACGAGGTGACCGCCACCGTGACCGTCATTCCCGGCACGCTGAAGCCGTCCGCGAGCCAGAACGCGAACACGGACGCCAACACGCTGACGACCACCGGCTCCAACATCGCGATCATCGTGATCGTGATCGTGCTGCTGGTCATCGCCGCCGTCGCCCTGTTCTTCCTCACCAAGCGCAAGAAGTGACAGGTTCCCGCGGGGAATCGTGAGAACGATTCGATTCCGCGACCACGGCTGACGGCGATCGGCGGTTGATGCCGCCGACGAATCGGCCCCATAGTGGCCTCCTTCCCTTCCCGGGAAGGAGGCCACTATGCGTTTCACCGAAGCGAATTGATGTTTCTTGGTTACAAGGGGTACTTCATGGCCGGTCCGACGGTGTAACCGGCTTACGAGGGGTGCCTGACCGGCGATAATCGCCCCCATGAGCGCCGTAAAACGGCGGCAGACGGCCGTACAACGATCCTGTGGTACCCCTCGTAACGAAGATGGGTGACCGCTATCTCAGACATGTACCCCTCGCAGCCGAGAAACCCCTCCCATAAGGAATCCCGCGGCGCATCACCGCCCCGTGAACCATGCTTCGAGCGCGTCCGCGTCAGCACGCCGCAGGAAACGGAACCGGATTTCGGACATGCCGTTCATCACGAACAGGCGCATGCGCAGACTCTCCACGCCGCGTGCGTCGCGCCACGGCGTGGTTGTGCGCGTCACCGACTGCACGCGCGCCCGTCGCGTCATCATCGCGAACAACCCCCACCGCGTCGCTCCCGTCACCAGAATCCGGTGCGGCAAGGGAGCCGGGGCCTTGGCGCTGGGGCCATCCGGTACGGCGGTATCCGGCGAACGGCTCGGGCGATCCCATGCCGGTGGCTCCGGGCCATCCGGAAGCATCGCATACCCTTCAGCCCTCGCCTGCAGCCATCGGCAGGCCGTCCACCACAATCCCGCCGCAAACGGCACGGCCACCACCCACCATGGCCACGAGTGGGTCGCCGGGCCGCCCATGCCGACGAGCAGCGTGGCGGCGGCGGTCGCGGCGAGCGGCATCGTCACGTAATACCGTGCGAGGCCGCGGCCCGTGCGATGGGTCGGCGCCGTCGCGGCGAACATGCCTGGAACATCCCATTCGGGCAGCATCGCGCGCAACGTCGCGGCCACGCGGCGGGCGCCGATGACCGGCAGCACGACCGCGGCTGACGCGACGTCGTCGCCGCCCGCCGCCGCGGACAGGCCGAGCCGCGCCGAACACAGACCGAACATGCGGCGCGGCAACGACTGCGATACGACGATCGTCTGCACGCGGGCCGTCGGAATCGTCGTCGCACGGCGTGTGAACAGGCCACGTTCGACGATCAGATCGTCCCCGCGCCGCCACACCTCGAACCCGTGGAAATGCAGCAGGGAGATCGCGATACTGACGAGCATCAGCAGAATGACGCACGCCAGGATGAGCAGCGTGATCGCCGCGGCACCCTGCGAGGCGTAGTCGCCGATCGACCGTTCCGCAGTGCGCGTGAGCGTGTGGGGCAGCACATCCTGCACGTTTTGGATGAACCCGAATACGACGAACGCGGCCGCGACGATGCGCGGATCGGTGACGGCGAACAGGAGGATGTCGCGCGTCGACGCACGGAATACGGGGATGGGGGAGGGGCAGGAGGTGACGATGCCGGCGCGCGGGGCGGTAAGGTCGGTGGCGGTGCCGGTTGCAGCATCGGCGGCGGTTGTGGCGCCCCCATCCGTGGTGACTCCGGACGAGGAATCGGAGGCGGCCTGCGGTGTCGAGGTGCCGGATCGTGCCGCGCCGGCCGCTTCGGCGCGTCGACGCTCCAACTCGCCCTGCAACGCCGACGGAACCGCGCTCAGGTCGATGTCGGCGTCGTCGCCGATCGGGGAGACCGTCAGACGGATCACGCCGAACGGGCGCAGATACCACGGGCTCGCGCTGTTGATCGCATGGATTGAGCCATAGGCGATGGCGCGGCGTTTGCGGAACAGCACGCCGGAACGGTATTCGAGCATCGTGGCGGACAGACGGTAGCGGGTCGACAGCCACGCGCAGACCGGGCCGACCGCCACGTAGGCGACGATCGCCGCGGCCGCCAGCCACAGCCACCATTCGTGGCGCATCAGCGAGATACGGATGATCACGACGAACGAGAGCAGCAACGAGACCGTGCCCTTCGCATTCGACGCCACGCGCACGATCAGCGCCGCCGGGTGGAGACGACGCCACGTCACGGGCCACGTCACGGGCCGCATCACAGGTCCTCCCGTGCATCGGCCACGCGGGCCGCGATCGTCGCGACCATGCGCTCGGCCTCCGCGGTGTCCAACGCGGCGATTTCGGTCGTGTCAGCCGCCGTATGCACGACCACCGTGGTCAGTCCGAACCGGCGCTGCACCGGATTCTGCTTCGTATCCACATGCTGCACGCGGTTGTACGGGGTGGTCGTGGATCTGCGCCACAGCCAGCCGGTGCGTGTGGCGAGGTCGCGCTCGCCGATGCGGAATCGGGTGAACGCGTACCGGTACCTCGTCTGCAACGGCTGGGTCGCGAGGTCGCCGACCGCGTAGATCGCGGCGAGTGCGGCGACCAGCTGCGTCCAGAACCCCCACCAATCGTGGGATATGCAGACCGCCGTGAACACGCCGCACGCCGCCAGCCAGACCGCGCATTGGATCGCCTCGTTGATGAGCCACACCGTCCGCACCCGCTCCGGCAGCGGCCGCCATGCGGTATCGGTGGCGTTGCCGTTGCCGTTGTTGCCGTTTCCCGTGTTGCCGTCGTCACCTTCCCCAAGTTCGTTCATGCATCCCACTGTATCGAATCGAGGCATGTATGCCGATTATGGGCCGATCTCCTGTGGACGCATGTTGACCGTCGCCCTGCGCGGGTGGACGGCCGGCGCGGAATGCGGTTGAGTGGAGGGCAGTGAATGAAAGGAGACCATGATGAGCGTGGATGAGGACAGGCCGGTGCCGGAGCCGCCGCTGCGGGAGGAGCCTCCGCTGGGGGTGGAGCCTCCGCTGTGGGTGCCGTGGTACGGCATCGGATTCAGGCGTGCGGTCGGGCGGTTCTTCCGCAAGATGAAGGTACTCGACGGCCGAGCCTCGCGCAGCGAATACTGGTGGGCCGTGCTGTTCTGCACGATTGTGGCCGCCATCGTGGTCGTCGCGGCGATGGGGATCGGCACCGCGGCCGGCGTCAGCGACGTGGCGGGCGGAACCGACGGTGAATCACCGCTGGACGCCGTCGCGGACAACGCGGCGACCGTCGTCCAGCTGCTGCTGTTCATCCCAATCATCACACTGTCCGTCCGACGACTGCACGACGCGAACCGGAGCGGTCGGTGGCTGCTTCTGCCGATCCTGCTGCAGCTCGGCTCGCTGCTGCCGGTCTTCGTGCTCGCCGTCGTGTACGGCTACGACGGCATGGGGAACAGCGCCGCGGCACCGGCGACCATTGTGGGAATGTTGCTTGCCTTCGCCTGCTACACGATGGGATCGCTGGCATGGGTGATTCTCATGGTGCTGCCGAGCGATCCGCGCGGCATGCGGTTCGACAAGCCGGATGGCATGGCTGCGGCCGGTATGGTCCGTGCGGTTCGCGCGGAGACCGCACGATGAACGACGGTCGATTCGGTCTCTCCGAGACCCGCGCCGCGTTGGAACAGGTGCGCGGCTGGTGGTGTGAACCGCATTTCTTGGAGAAGGATGCGGGAATCGGCCTCGCCGTGATGGTGGCCGGGCTGATCGTCGCGCCTCCGTCATCGCCCGGGCGGATGCTGCTGACGCTGGGCTGGATAGCCGTCATCGCCCTGCTGCCGTTCCGGCCGCGCGAAGTGTGCCTGGTCGCGCCCGTGCTGCTGCTGACGATGGGATTTCTGCCTGATGGCTGGTGGGCGAGCGGCGGATTCGCCGTCGTCACCCTGTTCCTTGCCATCGGCTACGCGCTGCCTAACCGGATGATGCTCGCCGTGCTGGTCGGCTACGCGGCGGTGGACGCCGTCTGCTTCGCGCTGTTCGGCACGCGGTCGATGGGCAGTGGCGTGGTCGCAGGCATGATCGCCGGGTTCGGCGACGTCGGCTTCGGCGTGATGGCCTCCGACGTTCCGGCCGCATCGGTGCCGGGATACACGGCGATCGCGGGCGTCGCGACCGGCGTGTTCGACATCATGGGCTTCGGATTCCTCATCATGTTCGGTGCCGCGTTCCGCCACGCGTCCGTCGCCGGTGAGCGGGCGGCGCGCGTCGAACGGCTGCTCGGCCGCGTCACGCGAGAACAGGCGCTCGCGCACATGATCCACGACGCCGTCGCCAACGACATGTCCACCATCGCGATGCTCGCATGGCGCGCCAAAGCGACGGACGACGATGCGGCCATGCTCGACGCGATCTACGCGCGCTCGCACCACGCGCTCGCCCGCGTGCACGACGTCATCGACGTGCTCAACGGCAAACGCGACCTCGCCGGCCTCGAATCGGAAGTCGCGGCCGAGAGCGCGGAGGGCGGCGGGGTGACGGGCGGTACACCGCCGTTCGACGTCGAACTGGAGAAATACCTCGAAGACCAGGACCGCACGATGACGATGCTGGGATTCGTCGGAACCAGTCGGATCGATGTGACGGGCGGCGGGGACGCCGCGGCAGGGGACGCAGGCGGCGGCGCGCGCGTGCCGAAACCGGTGCAGCGTGTCGTGATGGAACTCGTCGAGGAGATCTACGCGAACATCGTGCGGCATTGCGCGATACCGGATGACGCGACGACGCCCGCGTACAGCCTGTTCATCGGCATCGACGATTCCGGCATCCGCATCAGCGAGGTCAACGCGCTCGCCGGCGACGCGTCGACGCTGATGCACGGACGCAGGCACGGCGGCGGACTGGCGATGCACCGCGCGGCGGTCGAGGCGCTGGGCGGCACGCTCGCCGCGAGCGCGCAGGACGGCGCGTGGACGATCGGCGCGGAGATCCCGCTGCGGCCGGTTCCCGCGGAAACCGGATCAGCGCGCGAGGAACAGGGCGATGGCGTGCGCCAATGAATTGGCGTGCAGCTTGTCGACCGCACGATGGGCGTGCGTGCGCACCGTCGACGCGGCGACGCCCCATCGTGCGGCGATCTGGTCGTAACTCAGGCCGCATGACAGCAGGCGCAGCGTCTCGGATTCCTTGGGGCCGAGTCTCGGGGCGTCGGATGACGGGGAATCCGGGTGTGTGCCGTTCGGGGGTGTGCCGGTCAGCAACCGATGGGCCTCGTCGACGGTGCGGAACACGGGGACGTCCGGCGTGGTCGCGCCGGCCCGGGGCCTGCGGTCAGGTGGGGTGAACGTACCGCCCGATGCGACGACGCGCAACGCGCGGGCCAATTGCGGGACATCCGCCTTGGAGACGATGCCCTGCGCGCCGGCCTCGGCCGCACGTGCGGCATAGTCGGCGGTCGAGAAGGCGGTGATGCCCAGCAGCGCCACGCGGGCATCCCGTTGGCGGATCCTGCGGCATACGCTGATGCCGGTCGCATCACCCAGCGACATGTCCACGAGCAGCAACCGGGGGCGGGTCTCGGGGTCGAGCGCGAGGCGCACCGCTTCGTCGGCGGAACCGACGCCCCACAGCCATCGCGATTCAGGCAGCAGCTGCGGCAGGATGCCCCGCAGCGCGAGCAATGCCATGCGGTCGTTGTCCACCGCCGCGACCAGTACCTGCGGCATCCCCTGAGATTCCATGGCCGTCATCATAACGCGGTCAGGCGTTGCGCGGAATCGATACGGCGGACTTCTGTGGACATCTGTGGACGTGGTCATGTTACGTTCAGGAACGGGGCATAGGTTGGGCGGCATGAATACGAATGAAGAACATCCGCAGGGGGATGCGAATCCGCAGATGCGGCAATCCGAGCAAAAACAACGGGAACAATGGGACGCGACGCAGCAGTCGCAGTATGGGAGCCAGGCGCAGGCGGGTGAGTCGGTACAGCCGGGGAATTCGGGGTGGCCGGGCGGGCCGGTGTCATCGGGTGAGCCGGTGCGGCCGTCGGCATCAGCGGGTGACAGGGGCGAATTCGTAGGGGCTCCGGGCGAACCTGCATGGTCTGGGGGCGAACCTGTAGGGTTTTCGGATGGACGTGTAGGGTCCGAGGGCCAACCTGTAGGTTTGGGGGCCGAACGTGTAGGTGCTGCGGGCCAACCTGTACGGGGTGGCCGAGTAGAAGCTCCCGCCGAGCCGTTTGCCAGCTCGGGGAATCCGCGGAATACCGCGGTTCCCGAAAACCCGGTGATGACGCGGAGCGCCGGTCTTCAGCAGGGGACTGCACAGGTTGCGATGGGAAGCCTGCACGTTGCCGGCGAAACTCCGCACATTGCGCCGGAAACCATGCAGGTTGGTGCCGAAACCATGCAGGTTGGAGCCTATCCGCAGGCCGTTCCCCAGTCTTCGGCCTACCCGCAGCCGCCGGTGTGGCAGCCGGCCCAGTCTCAGGCACAGCCCATGCCGCAGTACGCGCAGTATCCGCAATACGCCACTCCGACTCCCCAGCCTGCGGCGGTTTCACAGCCCGTGGCTGCTCCTCAGGCCGCGTCGGCCCCGCAGACTGTTCCGTATGCTCAGCCAGCCCAGTCCGTGCCATATTCCCAGCAGGCGGCGCCTGTCGCCCAATATCCATCGCAGGCCGCCCAATACCAATATGCGCCGCGCCACGATCACTACGCGTCGCAGTCTGCACAGTACCCGCCGCAATCGGCTCCGTACCCGCCTCAACCTCAACCCCAGTCCTACCCGCAACCCCAGTTCCAGCCCCAGCCGATGTGGCCCACCTACTACGCGCAACCGGTGCCGATGGCGGTGCCGACGTTCGCGGCCATCGACCCGCGCGCATGGTGGCGCACCTGGCGACGCAAGGTCGTCAACCGCGCGATGGGTCTGACCTTGGCCTATCAGGGCGTGATGACGGGCGTGAGCATCGTCGCCGGCATCGTCTTCGGCGCTATCTTCGCCGCGACGAACCGAAGCGGCGGCTCGTCGGCCTACGACAGCGCGCTCAACCGATGGACCGGCGTCCTGAGTCTCATCGCCGTGTTCGCCGCGGTCGGATTCCTGATGTTCATGCGCTGCCGCGACATCTTCACCCGCGAATTCTGGCTCGGCGGCCCGCATCGCGAGACCTACGGCGAGACGAACCAGCTCGGCACGGTCAGCCAGTACGGCGGCCGGCGCATGACCCCGCTCGCGTGCCTCGCGATCATCGTGGTCGCTCTGGGCGTGCAGGGCGTGATCGTCCTCATCCAGCTCGCGTTCTCGATGCTCGGCGCCGATCTGGCCTCGCCCACGTCGGACAGCATCAACGAATCGGCCATCACCGTGAGCATGTGGCTGTACATCGGCCTGGTCGGCCCGATCTGCGAGGAGATGATGTTCCGCGGCGTGCTGATGAAGGAGCTGAAGCCGCTCGGCCGGAACTTCGCGATCCTCACGTCGGCGCTCGCGTTCGGCCTGTTCCATGACGACGTGGTGCAGGGCTTCTTCGCGTTCCTGTTCGGTCTGGTGCTCGGCTATGTCGCGATGGAGTATTCGCTGGTCTGGGCGATCGCGTTGCACATCTTCAACAACGCGATCCTGTCCGGCGTGATCGACGGTCTCGCCAGCCATTTCCTCGGCGACATGGGGTATGGCATCTTCACGCTCGCGTTGGCGCTGGCCGGCGTGATCGGCACGATCCTCGTGTTCGCGCTGTACGGTCGGCGGCTCGGCTGGTTCGTGCGCGCCAATCGCAGCGGCCAGGACACGTATGCCGGGTGGACGTCGTGGGCGTTCATCGTGTTCGTGTCGCTGAACGCGCTGTTCGCCATCGTCTCGTTCGTCTCGGCGATGGTCGGTTGAGCGGAACGGCGCCGCGCCGGCGCGCGGCTTACGTTCCGCTCCGTCGCGTGCGGTCCGTTCCGTGGGTGGTCCGGTTCGCTCCGGTTTTCGCGCGGTTCGCTCCCGGGCATGCACGGTTCGCTCCGTGATTCGCGTCGGTTTTCCGTGGAGAACCGTGGAGTGATCCGTGACGATCGTGGCGCGATCCGTGATAAGCGGGGATCGATCCGTGACCGATGAGGATTGCACGACGAGCGACGCGCCCTTGAAGGCGCGTCGTTTGTGTATGACGATGCCTATGCTGGATAATGGACAGATAGGCGAGCACATCCGCCGGTTTTCGGCGATTTCCGCTCAACGTCGCGCATATGCGCACATCGTCATCTGCGCACAGCATCCGCACATAGTCGAGGAGAATCGAGAACACCATGAGCCAGGGCCTCCAGCAGTCCGAACCGTTCTACGACGTGAACCGTACCTATGAGGACAACTACGAGCAGGGCCCGTTCGGCGCGTTCGCCGAGGCGTTGCATCGGGATGCCGAGGCCGGCGAGACCCCCTCAGACCGCTCCGCGGCCAGCTCCCCCTTGGAGGGGGAGCAAGTCAATGGCGTTTGCTCCCCCACGCATGTGGGGGAGCTGTCGGCGAAGCCGACTGAGGGGGAGACGGCCATCACTGAGGCCGGCTCCGCCCCTGCCGACTCGTTCCTCGGCGTGCCGGTGAACCTCGCGTTCGGCATCCCCGCCGGCCCGCTGCTCAACAGCCGCTTCACGACGGCCGCGTTCCGCATGGGCTTCGACCTGGCCACCTACAAGACCGTGCGTTCGCGCGCGTGGGGCTGCAACCCGTTCCCGAACGTGCTCGCCGTACACCCGAAGTCGGCGGACGGCAGCCTCACCCCCGGCAGCCCGGAACTCGACGAGGGCGTGCTCGCCGACACGAACTATGAGCGCCCGATCTCCATCTCCAACAGCTTCGGCGTGCCCTCGCAGGACCCGGACCTGTGGCAGCCGGACATGTTCCGCGCGATCGCGGCGGCCGGCCCCGGCCAGCTGCTCGTCCCCGGATTCCAGGGCTCCCGCGTGGAGGGCATGACCGAGGAGGAGTACATCGCCGACCATGCGACCACCGCCCGCCTCGTCAAGGAGACCGGGGCGAAGGTCATGGTGATGAACACGAGCTGCCCGAACGAGGGCCACAACGTGCTCCTGTGCCATAATCCGCTGCTCGTCGGCCGCATCGCCGAGGCGGTGAAGAACGAGATCGGCGACACGCCGCTCATGGTGAAGCTCGCCTACATCCCCGACGACGCGGCGCTCGAGCTCATGGTGCGATCGACCGTGGGCCGCGGCACCGTGCAGGGATTCAGCACGATCAACACGATCTCCGCGCGTCTCGTCGACGCGGAGGGACGTCAGGCCCTGCCGGGCAAGGGCCGCGACCGTTCCGGCGTGTGCGGCCACGCGATCCGCGGCGCGGGCCTCGACATGGTCGCGCGCCTCGCCGCGATCCGCGAGAAGAGCGGTCTCGATTTCGCGATCAACGGCGTCGGCGGCGTCGTGACGCCGGATGATTTCGCCGCGTACAAGCGCGCCGGCGCGGACAGCGTGATGTCCGCCACCGGCGCGATGTGGGACGCCGACCTCGCCCACAAGATCAAGGCGACCCTGTAGGTCGGCTTGAGAGGATCGGACCCTCTGACGAGGGGGTTCCCGGCGGAGCCGGGTGGGGGAGAGATACCGCGAACGTGATGTTCCGGCTATCTCTCCCTCCGACCGCCTTCGGTGGCCACCTCCCTCGTCAGAGGGAGGCAATGGGGAGTCCGTCAGGCTTCGGTGACGCGGCCTCCTTCGTCGGAGGGAGACGATGGGTTGCGTCCGTCAGGCTTCGGCGGCGGCCTTCATGGCGACGGCGCCGACGTAGTAGACAGGCTTGTCGAAGTTCGGCTGGAACAGGAAGTCCACGTTCGCGAGCTGGTCGATGGTGAACTTCGCCTGAATCGCCATCGAGATCACGTTCGCGGCACCGGAGATGTCCGCCTTCGAGCAGAACTGGCCGCCCTTGACCTCACGCGTCTCCGGATCCCACGTGAGAATCGACGTGACGGGCGTGGTGGTGAGCATGAAGTCGGGGCGGTAGTCCTCGGTCAGTTCGGTTTCGCGCACGGTGAGCCCGCGGCGTTCCGCGCCGGTTGCGGTCAGGCCGGACGCGGCGAGCGACAGGTCGTACAGCTGCACGGCGCTCGTCGCCTGCGTGCCGAGGTACTTGACGGTCGGCTCCGCGATGTTGCGGCCGACGAGCAGGCCCTGGCGCACCGCGTTCGTGGCGAGCGGGATGTAGTCGTGCTTGCCGGTCGGGTTGTAGAAGACGGTCGCCGAGTCGCCGCACGCGTACACGTCGGGCACGGAGGCGCGCATATAGTCGTCGACGATAATCGCGCCGTTCGGCAGCATGTCGACCTGTCCCTTGAGAAGGTCTGTGTTCGGCAGGAAGCCGACCGCGAGGATCGCCATCTCGGCCGTGTACTCGCCCTTCTCGGTGACGACGGTGACGGTGTCGTCGTCGTTGTCGCGGAAGGCGGTCACCTTCTGTCCGAGCGCGAGCGTGACGCCGTGCTCCTCGAACGCGGCGGCCACCTGGTCGGTGATCTTCTTGTCGAAGTTGTTGGCGAGCGGGCGGTCGAGTCCGTCGACGAGCGTGGTCTTCACGCCGGTGAGCGAGAACTGCTCGGCGATCTCCGCGCCGATGTAGCCGGAGCCGATCACGACCGCCGACTTCGCCTCCTTCGCCTTCTCCTTGATGGCGATGGCGTGGTCCCAGTTCTTGCACAGCAGCACGTGCGGGCTGTCGATGCCGGGAATCGGCGGCACGACCGGGCGCGAGCCGGTGGTGACGACGAGCTTGTCGAAGTGGAGCGTCTGCTCCTCGCCGGCCGCGTCGCCCACGCCCACGCCGATCGCGTCGACCGGACGGTAGGTGAGCGTCTTGGCGGCGACGTCGATGGACGTCACGTCGGTGCGCATGTGCATGGTCGCGCCCGCCTCGGCCAGCGCCTCGGGCGACGAGTAGAACATCTTCTTCGGGTCGGACACGTGGTCGCCGACCCACAGCGCGATGCCGCACGAGAGGAACGACAGCGTGCCGTTGCGTTCGAACACGTGGACGGTCCAATCGGGATGCTCGGCGAGGATCGACGTGGCGGCGAAGGTGCCGGCGTGCGTGCATCCGACGATGGCGACGGTGGTCATGGATTATGCTCCTTTGCGTAGTGGTGCGGGTGGTGCGTTCCGGCAGTCTTCGATCGCCTGCCATCCGTGAACGTTCACCTCTGTTGCCCACCATAGCAAAGCGACGACGGCGGATCCGTCGGGCGCGCGGCGATCGCCGACGATTGTGACGCGCGTCACATTCGGCGTGGCGGTCGCGGCGGCGTGCGGCCGGCGGCGCGGGGATTACGCCGCCAGCCGCATCGCCACGGGTTTCACGGTGTTCGCACATGCCTTATGGCACACTGTTTGATAGTGTTTCGCGGTCCTGTTGAATCGAAAGAGGTAATCGTGGGCGAAAACGAGAACGACGTGCTGCACGTCGAGGGCGGCAAGCCGCTGAACGGCACGATCAAGGTGCGTGGCGCGAAGAACTTCGTCAGCAAGGCGATGGTCGCCGCGCTACTCGCGCCGGGCAAGTCGGTGCTGAAGAACGTTCCGGAGATCCGCGACGTGCACGTCGTGTCTGATCTGCTGCGCCTGCACGGCGTGGACGTCGACGTGGACGGCGATCACGGCGTCGTCACGATCGACGCGACGCACGTCCAGCTCGCCGACGTGGCGGACGTGGACACGCTGTCCGGTTCGTCGCGCATCCCGATCCTGTTCTCCGGTCCACTGGTGCACCGTCTGGGCGAGGCGTTCATCCCCGCGCTGGGCGGCTGCAACATCGGCGGCCGTCCGATCGACTTCCACCTGGAGACCCTGCGCAAGCTGGGTGCGAACGTCGACAAGGAGCATAAGGACGGCATCCACATCACCGCGCCGAACGGACTGCACGGCGCGAAGATCCACCTGCCGTACCCGTCCGTGGGCGCGACCGAGCAGACGCTGCTCGCCGCCGTGCTCGCCGAGGGCAAGACCGAGCTGTCCGGCGCCGCGATCGAGCCGGAGATCATGGATCTGGTGGCCGTGCTGCAGAAGATGGGCGCGATCATCTCCGTGGACGTGGACCGCACGTTCCGCATCGAAGGCGTCAAGGAGCTCAAGGGCTACACGCACACCTCGCTCACCGACCGCATCGAGGCGGCGAGCTGGGCGTCGGCGGCGCTGGCCACCCGCGGCGACATCTTCGTCAAGGGCGCGACCCAGCCGGAGATGATGACGTTCCTCAACGTGTTCCGCAAGGTCGGCGGCGAGTTCGACGTGACCGACAAGGGCATCCGATTCTGGCATCCGGGCGGCGACCTCAAGCCGGTCGCGATCGAGACGGACGTGCACCCCGGCTTCATGACCGACTGGCAGCAGCCGCTGGTCGTGGCCCTGACGCAGGCGAACGGCCTGTCGATCGTGCACGAGACCGTGTACGAGAACCGTTTCGGCTTCACCAAGCCCCTGGTGCAGATGGGCGCGACGATTCAGCTGTACCGCGAGTGCCTCGGGTCCCTGCCGTGCCGCTTCCAGCAGCGCAACTACAAGCATTCCGCGGTGATCTTCGGACCGACCCCGCTGACCGGCCGCGACATCGACGTGCCGGATCTGCGCGGCGGCTTCAGCCACCTGATCGCGGCGCTCGCCGCGAAGGGCCCGTCCAACGTGCAGGGCATCAGCCTGATCGACCGCGGCTACGCCGACTTCCGCGGCAAGCTCCACCAGCTCGGCGCCGACATCGACTGACGGACAACGCATCCAGGCCCCCTCTGACGAGGGGGGGCTGTCGAACGGAGTGAGACTGGGGGAGAGATAGCTGGAACGTAACGGTTCCCGGTATCTCTCCCCCAGTCCGCTTACGCGGACAGCCCCCTCGTCAGAGGGGGCCTGTACGTGGGGCTGCTCTGCGCCCCCTTCAGGGGGAGCTGGCCGGCCATGAGGCCGGACTGAGGGGGAGCCGTAGCCGGAGCATCCGCGCGGGTCGACGGAGACGGACCGCGGTAGGGGGCGAACGTACAATAAGGCGCATGGCATCCAAAGGAAAACCGTCGCCGCGCTCCGCGGTCAAGCCCCTCTCGGACGAGCGCGTCGCCGAACTCGCGAAGAAGCATCATCTCGTCGACCCGATGCGCGACCTGCCCACCGGCGCCGACCGCAGCGTCAACCAGCACGAGATCGACGCGCAGAACCCGAAAGGCACGAGGCGTCTGCTCAAAGGCGTCGACGTCGTCTTCAACGCGAGCTGCCGGACCTACGCGTGGGGACTCGACAACATCCCCGAAAGCGGCCCGTTCATCACTGCCGCATCGCACGTGACCATGTTCGACGTGTTCGTGCCGATGGCCAGCCTGTTCCACATGGGCCGCCGCCCGCGCTACATGGCCAAGGCCGAGATGGCGAAGTGGCCGATCATCGGCAAATGGTTCCAGATCGTCGGCATGCAGCCGGTGCAACGTCACTCCGGCAAGGCCAAGGAGATCGAGGAGACGTCCATCGACATCCTCATCTCCGGCCGCCCGCTCACCGTCTGGCCCGAAGGCACCGTCACCCGCGACCCGCAGAAATGGGTGATGAGCATCAAGGAGGGCGCCGCCTACATCGCGCTCGAAGCCTCCCGCCGACTCGGCAAGCAGGTGCCGCTGTTCTGCGCCGCCACCTGGGGTGCCGCCTCCATCAACCACTGGTGGCCGTGGCCGCGCAAGAACGTCGTCATGTGCTACGACCACCAGCTCGACTACTCGGACCTGCTCGAAGGTATGGAGGACTGGGGCGACGAGCCGCCGGCCGAAGCCGTCGAAGCGCTCAAATGGCGCATGTTCATCCGCCTCAACGAACTGCTCGAGGAGATCCGCGGCGAGAAGTTCCCGAAGGAAGGCTACTGGGACTACCGCACGATGAGCCGCACCCCGATCGCCTCGGCGTGAGCGGCGAGTAGCATGGCACGAAGGTCACGAAACAGTCACGAACCGAAAGTAAGGAATCACATAGCATGAAGATCACTGTTCTCGGCGCCGGCGCATGGGGCACCGCGTTCGGCCAGGTGCTGGCCGACGCGGGCAACGACGTGACGATGTGGGCGATGGAGCCCGAAATCGTCGAAGGCATCCGCGACAACCACCGCAATCACGTGAGGCTCCCGTTCATCGAGCATCTGCCGGACAACATGACCGCCACCGGCGACCGCGCCGAATCGGTCAGGAACGCCGAGATCGTCGTCGTCGCGATCGCCGCGCAGTTCGCGCGCGTCGCGCTCGCCGAATTCAAGGGTCTCATCCCCGACGACGCGATCGTCGTGAGCCTCATGAAGGGCATCGAACGCAACACGAACAAGCGCATGGACGAGGTCGTGCGCGAATCCCTCGACCTGCCGGCCGAGCGCTTCGCCGCCATCTCCGGCCCGAACCTGAGCAAGGAGATCGCGCTGCGCCAGCCCGCCGCGACCGTCGTCGGCTGCGAGGACCTCGACAACGCGACCAAGGTCGCCAAGGCGTGCACCACCGACTACTTCAAGGCGTTCGTCACCACCGACGTCATCGGACTGGAGATGTGCGGCTCGCTGAAGAACGTCGTCGCGCTCGCCGTCGGCATGGCGCGCGGCGCCGGCTACGGCGAAAACACGGCCGCGATGATCGAGACGCGCGGACTCGCCGAACTCACCGCGCTAGGCAAGGCCGCCGGCGCCGACCCGAAGACGTTCGCCGGACTCGCCGGCGTGGGCGACCTGATCGCCACGTGCGGCTCCCCGCTGAGCCGCAACTACACGTTCGGCGCGAACCTCGGCAAGGGCCTGAGCAAGGAGGAGGCGACGAAGGTGAGCAACGGCGTCGCCGAAGGCGTGCCCACCACCGACGCCGTCGTCGCGCTCGGCGACGAGCTCGGCGTGCCGACGCCGCTCGCCTACGCGATGAGCCGCGTGCTCGACGAGGGCATCTCCTGCGCCGAGATGCTGTCCCTGCTGTTCGGCCGCGAGATCACCGCGGAATAGTCGCGGAACCGCCGCGGTGGACGCGGAGCCGCCGCGGAGTAGGATACGGTACCCGGAACGATTCGGTAATTCGGCAAAGAACGATAAAGAAACGGACGAGAAAACGACTATGACCAAGAAGCGCATCGTGGTGTTGTACGGCGGCAGGGCCGACGAGCACTCGATCTCCTGCATTTCGACCGCCGGCGTGCTCAACGCGCTCGACACCGACCGCTTCGAGGCGGTGCCGGTCGGCATCACCAAGGACGGCAAGTGGATCGTCGACGGCGAGGACCCGCGCGGCTGGAACCTCGACGGCGGCGCGCTGCCGACCGTCGAACGCACCGCCGGCGCGCGCGACGTCGTGCTCGACGTGGCGCTCGGCCAGGACGGCTTCTTCGCGCGCAACGCGGACGGCACGCTCGAACCGTTCGGCCACGTCGACGCCGTGTTCCCCGTGCTGCACGGCCCGTACGGCGAGGACGGCACCGTGCAGGGTCTGCTCGAGATGATGGACGTGCCGTACGTCGGCTGCGGCGTGTTCGCGTCCGCCGCGTGCATGGACAAGCACTACACGAAGGTCGTGCTCAACGCGGCTGGCATCCCCACCGCGCCCGGCGTGATGGTCGACGCGCGTTCCGTCCGCCCCGAGGAGGCGCTTCAGCGCGTCGCCGAGGCGGGCCTCACGTACC
Source organism: Bifidobacterium sp. LH_426 (assembly GCF_056356875.1). Taxonomy (NCBI): domain Bacteria; kingdom Bacillati; phylum Actinomycetota; class Actinomycetes; order Bifidobacteriales; family Bifidobacteriaceae; genus Bifidobacterium; species Bifidobacterium sp. LH_426. The sequence continues at coordinate 29,274 of NZ_JBKEVB010000013.1, read as the reverse complement.
CGCTGTTCGTCAAGCCGTCGCGCGCCGGCTCCAGCTTCGGCGTGACGAAGGTCGAGGAATCCGATTCGCCCGAGGCGCAGGCCTCCCAGCTCGGCGCGGCCATCGCCGAGGCCGGCAAGCATGATTGGAAGGTGCTCATCGAACAGGGCATCGACGGCCGCGAGATCGAGTGCGCGGTGCTCGCCGCCGCCCCCGGCGACGAGCCGGAGGCCAGCTGGCCGGGCGAAATCGTGCTCGACCATCAGGACGACGACCAGTTCTACGATTTCGACTCCAAGTACATGGACGCGTCCGCCAGCCATGTCGAGGTGCCCGCCGACCTGCCGGTCAGCGTGCTCGAGGACGTGCGCGACGTGGCCCGCCGCGCGTTCGTCGCGGTCGACGGCGCCGGCCTGAGCCGCGTGGACACGTTCGTCACGGCGGACGGCACCGTGATGGTCAACGAGATCAACACGATGCCCGGCTTCACGCCGATCTCCATGTACCCGAAGGCGTGGGACGCCACCGGCGTGAGCTACACCGCGCTCATCACCCGCCTGATCGACGGCGTGCTGCGCTAGGCGCCTGCGTGCCGGTGAGGGCCGGTGGGGGTGCCGGTCGATTGGTCGATTGGTTGATTGTGTCGGGGAGGGTTCCGTCGCTATGTCGGGACCCTCCCCGCGTGTTTCCGCCGTCCGAATGTCGATGCGGACAACGTAATCGTCGCAGTTCATCTACGGATTCCGAGTGTTCATCAATCCGTCGCGCAAGGTCGCGCGGCGTTCACCGGGGCGTCGGTGTCGGGACGGATAACGGACGTACCTTTCTCAATTGGATTACGGGCCGCGCGCCCACGGCGCGGATGAAGGCCCCCCGATTCCCTAGAGGCAACTCCCTAGAGGCAAGTTGAGTAAGGAACACCCATGAAGAACCTGCGTAAGATCGCGGCTGGCGCCATCGCCACCGTGCTCGCGTTCTCGATGGCCGCCTGCGGTTCGTCGAACGCCTCCTCCAGCAACGGCTCCGGCTCCACCGGCAAGTCCGTCACCGTCGACCAGAAGTCCGCCAAGGCCACCTCCCTCGCCGATTTCGGCACGATGGACGACCTCGTCAAGGCCGCCGAGAAGGAGGGCGCGCTGAACGTCATCGCCCTGCCGCACGACTGGTCCAACTACGGCGAGGTCATCTCCGCCTTCAAGAAGAAGTACCCGAAGATCAAGATCACCGAGCTCAACCCGAACGCCTCCTCCAAGGAGGAGCTCGACGCCGCCAAGACCAACAAGGGCACCGACGCCGCGCCGGACGTCTTCGACCTCGGCCAGCAGATCGCCGCCACCTCCACCGACTCCTTCGCCCCGTACAAGGTGCAGGCCTGGGACAAGATCCCCGACGAGGACAAGGACGCGAACGGCGCCTACTACGCCGACTACACCGGCATCATGTCCATCGGCTGGAACAAGGACAAGTACGGCGAGATCAAGTCCCTCAACGACCTGCTCGACCCGAAGTTCGCCGGCACCGTCGCCCTCAACGGCAAGCCCGCCGAGGCCGGCGCCGCCTTCAACGGCTACCTGATGGTCAACCAGCTGGCCGGCGGCGACATCAAGAACGTCCAGCCCGGCCTCGACTTCTTCAAGAAGCTCAAGGACGCCGGCAACCTCACCACCGTCGACGTGACCAACGGCACCATCGACTCCGGCCAGACCGGCGTCGTCATGGACTGGACCTACAACCAGGCCTCCTACAAGAAGGAGCTGAAGAGCAAGGGCGTCAACTGGGAGTACAAGACCTTCCCGAAGGCGCAGGTCGTCAGCTACTACAACCAGGCCATCAACAAGGACGCGCCGCACCCGGCCGCCGCCCGCCTGTGGGAGGAGTACCTGTACACCGCCGAAGCCCAGAACCTGTGGTTCAAGGGCGGCGCCAACCCGGTGCTGCTCGACTCGATGAAGCAGGACGGCACCGTCGACCAGGCGACCCTCAAGGACGCCATCACCATCGAAGGCAAGCCGGTCAGCTACACCAACGACGACGCCACCCGCATCACCGAGTGGCTCCAGAACAACTGGGACAAGACGATCGGCAACTGAGCCGGTTCGAACGTCAGACCAAGGGAACCGATCCCATGACTGCGTCAATCGCACAGAACGGGTCCGTCGCCGGCAAGGCCGCGGGCCCGTCCGCTACATCCTCCTCCGCGCTCGCGAGGCATCGCAAGGAGCTCGGCACCTTCGCGGTGACGATTCCGTTCTTCGCGTACACCGCGTGCTTCCTGCTCGCCCCGACCGTCATCGTGGTCGTCGGCGCGTTCCAGACCCGTGACGGCGGCTTCACGCTCGACAACTTCAGCAAACTGTTCGAACCGAACACCGTCTCCGCGTTCGTCACCTCCATCCTCGTGTCCGTCGCGTCCTCCGTGATTGGCGCGGTGGTCGGCGGCCTCGCCTCCTACGCGCTCGTCATCGGCTCGAAGCCGAACGGCCTGCTGCGGCGCCTGGTCTCCGCGATCTCCTCCGTGCTCGCCCAGTTCGGCGGCGTGATGCTCGCCTTCGCGTTCATCGCGACGATCGGCATCAACGGCATCGGCACGATGCTCATCAAACAGGTGACCGGACTGACCGTCAACCCGAACTGGCTGAGCTCCCTGCCGGGCCTCGTGACCGTGTACTGCTACTTCCAGATTCCGCTGATGATCATCATCTTCCTGCCCGCCGTCGATTCGATCCGACCGCAGTGGCGCGAGGCGTGCGAGTCGCTCGGCGGCAACACGTTCCAGTACTGGACGCGCATCGCCCTGCCGATCCTCACCCCCCGTTTCATCTCCGCGTTCCTGCTGCTGTTCGCCTCCGCGTTCTCCGCGTACGCGACCGCCGCGGCCCTGTTCTCGCAGCGTTCGATCCTCGTGCCGCTGATGATCCAGGGCGCGATGCGCAACGAGATGGACCCCAACCAGCAGGGATTCGCCCAAGTGCTGGCATTCGCAATGATTATCGTCGTGGCCATCGTCATGCTGCTGAGCCACGCCGTGGAAAAGAGGGCCGGACGTTGGCAGTGAACACCACCACCGAAACCGTCGCGGCGTCGAACCGCCCGCCGCAACTGCGCGCCGCCCGCGTGCGCAGGCAGAGCGTCATCAAGTTCGTCATCCTGTTCGTCACCTTGGCGTTCCTGTTCGTGCCGCTCATCTCCATGCTCGTCTTCACGCTGCGCCACCCGCTGTCCGGACGCTGGTCCGCGGCCCCGTGGATCGCGATCTTCACCGGCAACGGCGAATCGCTCGGCGCCGACCTGACCGTCCTGTGGCAGGGGCTCGGCGCCTCGCTCGGCCTGTGCGTCGTGACCGTCGTGCTCATGCTGCTGCTCATGATCCCCACCATGGTGATTGTGCACATCCGCTCCAAGGCGCTCGAACGCGCCATCGAATGGGTTGCCACGCTGCCGCTGACCATCCCCGCCATCGTGCTCGTCGTCGGACTCGGCCCCATCTACCGCTGGCTGAGCTCCGCCGTGCTCGACACCAACCCGATCTGGCTGTGCTTCGCCTACGTCGTGCTCGTCATGCCGTTCGCCTTCCGCGCCATCGCCGTCGGACTCAACTCCATCGACGTGAAGACCCTCGTCGAAGCGTCCCGCTCGCTCGGTGCCTCCTGGCCGAAGGTCTTCTTCCGCGTCATCATCCCGAACCTGTGGCAGTCGATCCTGTCCGCCAGCTTCATCTCCATCGCCGTGGTGCTGGGCGAATACACCGTCGCCTCGCTGCTCGGCCGCATGAACCTGCAGGTCGCGCTCTACCAGCTCGGCCAATCCAACTCCCAGATCTCCACCGCCATGTCGCTGCTCGCGTTGCTGTTCGGCGTGGTGTTGCTCATCGCGCTCGACCTCATCTCCGAACACATCGGCAGGACGCGCACGGGCGAAACCAAGGAAAGCAAGTAACCGATTATGTCTCTCGCGCAACAGAACAACGTCACGGCCGGCGGCGCTAAGCAGGCCGAACACAAGCAGGCCGAACACAAGCAGGCCGAACACGAGTTCAAGAACGACCCGACCGCCACGCTCGAAGGCGTGCGCGGCAAGGACGTGACCAAGGCCGCCAAGGCCCTGCTCAAGGATTCCGCCACCCGCGGCGGCGGCATCCGGATGCAGGACGTCGTCAAGATCTACCCCGGCTCCACCGTGCACGCGCTCGACGACTTCAACCTCGACATCAAGCCCGGCGAGATGGTCGTGCTGCTCGGCGGCTCCGGCTGTGGCAAATCCACCGCTCTGCGCTCCCTCGCCGGCCTCGAGGACATCCAGGGCGGCCGCATCCTCGTCGGCGGACAGGACGTCACCGGCGTGCCCGTCAACAAGCGCGGCATGTCGATGGTGTTCCAGGCGTACTCGCTGTTCCCGCACATGACCGCCGTCGAGAACGTCGAATTCGGTCTCGAAGTGCGCGGCGTCGGGCGCGAGGAACGTCGACGCGTCGCCATGGAGCATCTCGAACTCGTCGGCCTCGCCGATCAGGCGAACAAGTTCACCCAGCAGATGTCCGGCGGCCAGCAGCAGCGCGTGGCGCTCGCCCGCGCGCTCGCCATCAAGCCGCGCGTGCTCCTGCTCGACGAGCCTCTCTCCGCGCTCGACGCGAAGGTGCGTGTCCAGCTGCGCGACGAGATCCGCCGCATCCAGCTCGACACCGGCACCACCACCGTGTTCGTCACGCACGATCAGGAGGAGGCGCTCGCCGTCGCCGACCGCATCGGTGTGATGAACCACGGCCGCATCGAGCAGATCGCCGCGCCGCAGGACCTCTACCAGCGTCCCGCCACCGAATACGTGGCCACGTTCATCGGTCTGACGAACCGTCTGCCCGGCGCCTCCGACGGCGAGGAGGCGGTCGTGTTCGGCCAGCGCGTGCCGCTGCTGCCCGGCTCCAGGAAAGGCGATCCGGTGGCCGTGCTCGTGCGCCCGGAGAACATCGCGCTCGTGCGCGCCGGCGAGGCCACGTCCGCGGCCGGCGAGCACGCCCGCGTCGAGGTGATTCACTTCCTCGGCGCCGTGGCCCGCGTCGACTGCGGGATCTCCAGCGGCGAATACCGGCATTGGAACAAGGGCGAACAGCTCAAGGTCACCGTGCAGCTGCCCGCGAACGAGCTGCCCGCCGGTCTCGCCGTCGGTGACGAGGTGATCGTCACGCCGCGCCCCGTCGCAGCGCTCGCCTGCTGAATCGCCTTGTGTGGCGTGCCGGCGGTGTGCCGGTGGCATGCGCCGTTCCGCGTCGCCTTGCGCCGTCCCGCACGGCCTCCCACGGCGGTTGTTGTCAAAAGTGTGCAGTCAACACACTTTTAACATGTTAAAAGTGTCGGAACAGCACACTTTTGACAACAACGTACGGGGAAAGTTGTGATGGAGCCCAGCGGGGTCTGTTGCTCCGGTCGTGTTCTGATTCGATGGGGGCCTTTACTATGGGCGTGACTATACTAGTCACGCCCATAGTTTTACGTCGGTGACGAGTGCCGTAAGCTGGGACGTATGAGTGATGAACAGCCGCAGATGACACCGTCGCAGATGACACCGTCCCAGACGTCTCAGTCGGGAGACCCGTACCGGCCGTTCTTCATGGAGGCGCACCGGCGGTTCACGCTGATCGGCGTCGGCCTGTGCGTGATGATCGCGTTCTGGGTGGGGTTGAACATCGTCTTGTCCGGATTGCTGCGGCCGCTGTTCCCCGGCCCGGGCGGCGCTCCCATGTGGCTCTCCATGCTCATCTCGTCGGGGCCGCTGTATGCGGTCGCGATGCCGCTGGGCCTCAGCGTGTTCTCCCGCGTGCCGGCGTTGAAGGCCCGCGAGTTCACGCTCGGCGCGAAACGGTTCTGGACGTTGATGATCGCGTGCTTCCCGATCATGATGGCGGGCAACATCATCGGCACGTGGCTGTCCGGCGTGATCTCGGGAGGCACGGCCACGAACCGCGTTTCCGAGATGATCCTGCACGTGGACCCGTGGGTGGACGCGCTGTTCGTCGTGTTGCTCGCGCCGTTCTTCGAGGAATGGCTGTTCCGCAAGCAGATCATCGACCGTACGCGTCGCTACGGCGAACGCACTGCCATTGTGCTGTCCGCGTTCGCGTTCGCGCTGTTCCACATGAACCTGTACCAGTTCTTCTACGCGTTCGGACTCGGTCTCGTGTTCGGCTACGCGTACATGCGCACCAGCCGCCTCCGCTATCCGGTGATCATGCACATGGTGATCAACGCCTCCGGTTCGCTCGTGGCGCCCGGCATCCTGAAGCTCATCAGCGCCGGTGGCGGCGACGTCGCCAAGATGATGAGCGGTTCGGCGGGCGAGGCCGAGATGATGCGCGTGGCCGAGCACGATTCGGTCGCCATGATGGGCGTCATGCTGCTCGGCCTGTACGGGGTGCTCATGGTCCTGCTCGTCATCGCCGGAGTGGCGCTGATCTGCGTGAACGTGAAGCGCATCGAATTCTACGACCCGCCCGAACAGCTGCCGAAGTGGTACGGCGCGCGCCTCGCGTTCCTTAATCCCGGCATGGCGGTCTACATCCTGCTCACCGTCGTGCTCGGACTGTGGCAGATGGGACTGATCACGCTCTTCTGACCGCGGTCTCTCCCTCCGTCATCGCTGCGCGATGCCGTCTCCCGGTGATCATTCGGAGGCGCCGCCGTCCTTGACCAGGTAGTCGGCGGTGGCGATGGCGCGCGCCGCGCGGTCCTTCGCGGTGGACAGCAGCACGCCGTCGCGCACGAACAGCAGGATTTCGCCCTCCGCGCCGTACGGGGAGAACCCGGTGAACTTCACCAGCGGCGGGTTCTCCGGCCGCAGCACCGCGCTCGCACCCGCCTCCACGCGCCGCAGCATGTCGCGGCTCACCTCGTCCGGGTCGGCGCTGCCCTTCACCGTGAACGGCACCGTGGCCATGCCTTCGGTGACCGTCGTGAGCTTCGTCAGCGAGGCGGTGTTGAGGATCGAGTTCGGGATGACCATCTGGTCGCCGGAGCGCGTCTCGATCATCGAATGACGCCACGTGATGTCCTTCACCGTGCCGGTCACGCCCTGGATCGACACCAGATCGCCTGGCTGGATCACGCGGCCGAGCATCAGCCCGAACCCGCCGATCACGTTCGCGATCGTGTCCTTCAGACCGAGGGACAACGCGACGCCGCCGACGCCGAGGGCGGTGACCAACGTCGTCGGATTGATGCCGAACACCGGTTGCAGCACCATCGTGGCGGCCGCGCACCAGACCACCACGCGCATCAGGTTGATGAAGATGGAGGCGCTGGGGATTTGCGAATTATCCAGCACCTTGCGTAGCAGCCGTCGCAGCACGCGGTCCGCCACCCACGCGGCGGCGACCACCACGAACAGCCACAGCAGTTTGCCCGCGTTCGCACGGAACCAGGCCGCAATCATGTCATCGAAGTTTTCCATGCGCACCACGATAAACGCGGGGGCTGGAAGCCGGTGCATATCCACCGGAGAATATCCGCAAAACCGCACGTCGGCGTGTCGCGCGCGGCGGGCACCCCCTCAGTCGCGTTCCGCGCGCCAGCTCCCCCTGAAGGGGGCGCGAATTCAGTCTGCGCCCCCTTCAGGGGGAGCTGGCCGGCCGTAGGCCGGACTGAGGGGGTGCCTGCCGGACTGAGGGGGTGTCGTTCCGGTCCCTACTCCCGAATCTCCCTACTCCCGGTGCTCGCGGCAGGTCTGACCCAATCCACGCGCCAGACGTATCGGATCGAGGATCTCGTCAAGCTTCTCCGCCGGCAGATCGGTCATCTCGCCGGCCACCTCGCGTACCGTGCGGCCCGAACGCACCGCTTCGGCGGCGATCGCCGAACCCCGCTCGTAGCCGATGTAGTGGTTGAGCGCGGCCGCGATCGACGGCGTCGATTCGGCGTGTGCGCGCCCCACCTCGGTGTGCACGACGATGCCCTCGATGCAGTTGACGCGGAACACGTCCATCGCGTTCGTGAGCAGTGACATGCCGGTCAGCAGCTCGTGCACCATCACCGGGTCGAACGCGTTGAGCTGCAGCTGGCCCTCGGCCACCGCCCAGTTCACCGTCACGTCCATGCCGAACACCATGAAGCAGCACTGGTTCACGCATTCCGGAATCACCGGGTTCACTTTCGCCGGCATGATGCTCGAACCCGCCTGACGCGCCGGCACGTCCAGATCGTTGAATCCGGCGCGCGGGCCCGAGTTGAGCAGACGCAGGTCGTCGGCCGCCTTCTTCAGGTGCACGGCGAGGTTCTTCAACGCCGCCGAGGTCGACACGTACGCGCCCATGTCGGTCATCGCCGCCACCGGGTCCGGCGCCGCCGTGATCGGCAGGCCGGTGATGCGCGCCAGATGCTCGGTCGCCGCGCGCCGGAACCGCAGATCCGCGCAGATGCCGGTGCCGATGGCCGTCGCGCCGAGGTTCAGCTGCGCGAGCTGCGGCACGAGCCGTTCGAAACCGGCGAGATCGGATTTGAGCAGCGTCGCGAACGCGTGGAACTCCTGCCCGTAGGTCATCGGCACGGCGTCCTGCAGCTGCGTGCGGCCGAGCGTCACGTCGTTGATGTGCTTGTCCGCCAGATCGTGGAACGCCTTCGCGAGACGCTTCGTCGCCTCGGCGAGCGGATGGATCGCGTCGATCAGCGCCAGTTTGCACGCCGCCGGATACGTGTCGTTCGTCGACTGCGACTCGTTCACGTCGTCGTTCGGGTGGATGTACGCGTAGTCGCCGCGCCTGTGCCCGGCGAGCTCCAACGCGCGGTTGGCGATCACCTCGTTCATGTTCATGTTCGACGACGTGCCCGCGCCGCCCTGCATCACGTCCACCGGGAACTGGTCGGCGAGCTTGCCGCCCTCGATCTCGACGCACGCCTCGCGGATGAACCGCGCCTTGTCCGCGTCGATGAGCCCCAGCTCCTCGTTCGCGCCCGCACAGGCCCGCTTGACCGTCGCGTAGGCGCGGATGAGCTCCGGGTGCGCCGAATCGGTGATGCCGGAGACCGGGAAGTTGCCGATCGCGCGTTGTGTGTGGATGCCCCAATACACGTTCGCCGGTACGGCCAGTTCGCCGATGCAGTCGTGTTCGATGCGGACCGGCGCCGGCGCCGCCGCGCCGTCCGTCCGCATCGTGCCGTCGCCAGTCGCGTTCATTGCGTTCGTCTCGTTCGTCATGTCTCCATGATGTCGCCTCGACGCGGGAAACGCCATGATGACGCGATGATTCCCCTCTGTGAGAAACCGCACACCCCCTCAGTCCGCCTACGGCGTCCAGCTCCCCCTTCAGGGGGCGCGGAACCGGCTGGCGCATGTCCAACCTCTTGCGCCCCCTTCAGAGGGAGCTGGCGGGCGAAGCCCGTCTGAGGGGGTGCCGTCGCCCTCCTACTTGTTGTAGATGCGGTTCCAGTAGGCGAGCATGTTCTCCTTGGACATGGACAGGTAGATGCCCATCGCGAGCACGGCCACGTCCTCGTTGAGCAGGTCGTCCATCGAGACGCTTTGGCGCAGCTCCGGCCAGCGTTTGAGAATCGACAGCAGGCCGCCGGCCGTGAAGTCGAGCAGCAGGTCGGTCTTGAGGTCCAGATGGTCCGCGTCGAGGTCGAGCGTCTGCATCAGTGACAATCGCGCGAAATCATGCAGCGATTCGACGAGTTCGGGGGAGCTGTGCGGCCCGGCGAGCAGGGCGAGACGGTCGAGACGCTGCTGTTCGCGCGGCGAATGCATGAAATGCGTGACGCGTTTGCGCCACTGCTCCTGCGGGTCGGCGTCCGGATCGGGCGCCTCCTGGATGAGCGGCGAGGTCTGCACTTCGGCGAGGATCGCCGCGTCGGCGAGTTCCGACAGTCCGGAGAAATGATAGTAGAACGAATTGCGGTTCACCTGCGCGCGGTGCACGATGTCGGTGACGGTGATGCGGCGGTACTCGCGGTCGGCGAGCAGCCCCCAGAACGCGTTCTCCATGCGCTCCTTGGCCGGTGGGATGTTCGAGTCCCTGCGTGGTCGTGACATGGTCCCTCCCGTCAACAATCTAGACAATCTGTCTAGACAGTATAACCAATAAGAGGACATGGGGCGAGCGCTGCGCTATGCGGGCTGTTCCGTGGGCTGTTCCTTGGGCTGGTTCCCGGACTGCCGCGCGGACTGTCCGCCGGACTGCCGCGCCATCGTCGCGCGCACCAGGATCGCCACCGCCTCCAGCAGATGACGCCGGTCCTGCGCCGGCAGGCCCAGCATCGACGCGATCATCGCCGGAATCGACCCCGGGAACCCGGCCATCACCTCGGAGAACGTCGTCGCGCCGTTCGCATGCAGCACCGCGAACAGCGCATCCACCGCGCGCTCGCGCTGCTCCACCGTCAACCCGGCCATCCACGCGTTCAACGACTGGTTGAACAGCTGCGAACTCGATGCAAGATCCGGCTCCGTCACGAACCGGTCGCCCTCCACCTGCCAGGAGAACGAGAAATGCTGCATGATTCCGTCCGAATCCGACGTGACCACGCGGCATGGCTCCGGCGTCTCAAAGATCTGCCCCACGATCGACGAACTCGGTACGATCTTCGTCACCTTCGGCTGGATATCCAGATACTGCCGCGACGTGACCACGTTCGGCGGGAATCCCGGACCATCCAACGAATACACGTGACGGATGCGCCGACGCACCTCCTCATCCGCGTTCATCGCCGCGTACACCGCCAGATTGCCGCCCTTCGAATGTCCGGTGAGCACGATCGGTCCGCGCCACAGCCGCGCCACCATGTCGAGGTAGGCGCTCGCCGCCCGCTGCGCCGGCACCGGGTATTGGAAGGCCATGTTGAAGTCCTCCTTCCACCCGATGAGCGAATCGTCGGTGCCGCGGAAGGCGATGACCAGCGTGCCGCCGCGCGTCGGATTCTTGACGCGCGGCCGGCCGCGCCAATCCCGGCCGTCCGGCAGCATGAACGTCATCGCCGCGAACTGCGTCTGCTCGCCCGGATTCACGTGTTCGGCCACCGCGCCGAGCCGCGTCGCCGCGAACCGCGGCGAGGCGGCCACGGCGGCGAAGAAGTCGTGCGTCTCGTTCGGGTCGGTCAGACCGACCATCTGCGCGTCCGGCTTGCCTGTGTCGGCCGCGCCGGCCGTACCGTCCGTATCGCCGGTATGACCGGTATCGCCGTCTGTAGCGTCCGTATCGTCGCCGTCTTTGGCACTGTCGCTGCTGTTGCCAATGTCGCCGCCGCCGTCGGCCGCACCCGTGAGCTCGCGATGCAGCGCCTGTTCCGCCTCGGCGAGCGTGACCGATTCGAACGGCTCGCGCACCAACCCCTTGACCCACAGCCACGGGTGGCGCGGCTCGAACGCGCGCAGCCGGGCCGCGAACGAGCCGCCGCGGGCGCCGCCCTTGGTCTCGTCGAGCGCGAGCGTGGGGGAGAGCCGCGCCACGTCCTCGTAGGAGAGCGAGGCGAACACGAGCGCGTCGACCTCGTTGAACGGCGCGTCCGGATCGGTGAGCGGGCGTCGTTCGCCGGTCACATAGTCGAACACGTTGCCCATGGGCGTCTCCTTCCGTGCGTGTGTGGCACGATTCCCGTGCGATGTCGTGCGATGCCGTGATGCCGCCGCCCGCGCCCGCCCGGTCGTTCGGTCGTTCGGCGGTCTCCGGTTGCGCCCGGTTGCGTCCGGTTGCGTTCCATCGCGTTCAGTCACTCAGTCTAGTCGCGCTTCAGGCGGCGCCCATGCGTCATTATCGGCGATTTCGTGCGGTTTTCGCGATGACGGAGACGTGCTGCGAAGCTCCAGGAATCGCGCGCGACACGCCGATGGGGCGTCTCGATTTGCATGATGGTGGAAACTCGCGTATGTTATTCACTCGTTGCTTCACGGAGCAGCAAACAACTGCGGACATAGCTTAGTTGGTAAAGCGCAACCTTGCCAAGGTTGAGACCGCGGGTTCGAGTCCCGTTGTCCGCTCTCGGAAGGCCGGAGCGATTCGGTCTGAAGACGACCCGGGCGGTTGGCGCAGAGGTAGCGCACTTCCCTGACACGGAAGGGGTCACAAGTTCGAATCTTGTATCGCCCACGAACGTGACTGCTTCGGCAGACGCGTGCATAACAGAACACGGGGCTATGGCGCAGCTGGTAGCGCATCTCCATGGCATGGAGAGGGTCAGGGGTTCGAATCCCCTTAGCTCCACTCGAAGAAGGAACCGGCGTCCGCCGGTTTTTTCGTCGAAACGCCGGTTTCGCTCGGACGAGCGGCATCGACGCGCGATATGGGCGATTGGCGCAGCGGCTAGCGCACTTCGTTCACACCGAAGGGGTCGTAGGTTCGATTCCTACATCGCCCACCACCAAGGCCACCGCCACAAGCGGTGGCCTTTTGCGTATTCGCTCGCCTCTCATAGCCCGCGGCGCTTCAGATCGGCGACCAGTCCCACGTAGAACTCGCGCACGTCGAAGCCGGGGATGTTCTCGCGGTTCAGGTCGATCATGTCCGCGTGGGAGATACCGCGCACGCCGTTCGGTTCCAGCCAGGTGAAGCTCTCGCCCCACGGGAACGACGGCCGCGCGACCAGTCCATCGTTCGGCCCGTCGAACCACTTCACCAGCGGGTACGTGAAGTTCAGCGGGAACTTGCCGGTCGTCGCATGCGCGAGCCGTGACCCGACACTGCGGCACAGGATACCAGCGAACGGTCCGAGCCCCGCCGCACCCGCCGTGCGCTCCGCCGCTCCGCCGCCCGGTACCGTCACCGTGCCGGTCGTGCCGGCCATGCCGCCCGCCGCCGCACGCGCTCCCTCCTCCAGCAGCACCGCATCGCCGATCTCCGCGTTGAGTCGCGCGCAGCCCGCCTGCGTGAGGTCGTGCACCGCGGCCATGAAGTCGGGCTTCTTGTCGCCCAGATGCGAGGCGGCCGCGTTGTACGCCGCCTCGACGCGCCGCTGCACCGCCATCGGGATGTTCGTCAGCAGGTAGTCCGCGAACCCGCAGCCGCGATGCGGCGTGTTGATCGTCGTCAGCGACGCCACCCACCGCCCGGCACCGCATCGCGCAATCGCGTAGCGCATGTCCAATCCGCCCTTCGAATGGGCGATCACGTTCACCTTCCCGCATCCGGTCGTTTCGACGATCCGCCGGATGCGTTCGGTCAGTTCGCGCGCGCTGTCCGCCACGGACGCCGCCGACTGATGCTCGCCGTAATAGACGACCGCGCCGTTGCGCTCCAGCTCCGCCGGCACACGACCCCAATAGTTGAGCGCCTTCGTGTCACGGAAGAAGACGCCGTGCACGAACAGGACCGGGTAGCGCGTCGCGCACACGCGTGCGCCGGCGCGCGCCCGGTCCAGCCGCTCCTTCGCCGATTCGAAGCGCACCTCCTCCGCCACGGTGCGGATGATATGGTGCAACGCGACGAGATTCGCGATCGGAATCCAGCCGCACAGGATGCCGATCACACGAATCCTCAACCCCAGTTGCACCGACGTGAGATACACGGTGACGATGCCGATCCAGAAGACCACCGATTCGACCACCACGACGCCACCCAACGCGGCGAGCCACGTCGTCCAGCAGTCGGGAACCCAAGGGACCGGCCATGAGGCCGTCAACATCGTCACAAGAGACGCCGCCAACGCGATGCCGGCGACCAGCGTCGTCCACCAGAACACGCGCAGCATGGCCACGCCGAACGCGCAGGCGGCGATCCGCCCGCTTTTCACCGGGGCGGCCGCCGTCGCGGTCGCCGGAGCACCTGGAACCTTCGCAGAGCCGTTCACGCTTTCACTATACGGCCCCTGTACGGCAAACGGAGGGTCATATCGCTTTGGAGGGTACCGCCTCTCCCGAGCCGACACTTATCTGCGTTGCGAGGGGTGCCTGCAACGCGATATTCCCGGTTGCCGGCATGCAATGGCGCGGCCCATACCCGGAATATCCGTGGAAAGGTACCCCTCACAAGCCAGATACGCGTCCCGCGGAACCGGAATGTACCCCTTCCAACGCAGAAGCCGTCGCAATCGCGACGGCTTCCAGGGCCGCGGCCCGTTATCCACGGCTATCCGCGGTTATCCACGGCTTTACGGCAGCTGCACCTCGGCCGCCGGATGCTTGTCGCGCCACCACTTCTGCACGAAGTACGCGGCATAGCACACGACGATGAACAGCAGCTCGGCCACGAGCGCGAACCGCTGCTCCTTGTCGAAGAACACGAGCAGGAACGAGGCGGTGCACAGGATGAACGCACCCCACGAGGTCCACGGGTAGCCGGGCGTCGCGTACTTGAGCTCGGCGGCCGTATGCCCGGAGGCGACCCAGCGGCGGCGGAACACGATCTGGCAGTACGCGATCGCGATCCACACCACCACGGCCGACAGGCCGGACAGGGCCACGAGCACGAGGTACACGGTGGAGGCCGCCACCACCGAGGAGAGCAGCGCGAGCAGGCCGCCGGCCATCGCCGCGCACAGGGCGAGCATCGGCACGCCGCGGCGGTTCGTCTTCGCGAACCAGCGCGGGATCATGCCCTCATGGCCCATCGACCACACCATGCGCGTCGAGGCGTACAGGCCGGAGTTCGAGGCGGAGAGCACGGCCGTGAGCACGACGAAGTTCATGATGTCCGCCGCATACGGGATGCCCACCGAGTTGAGCACGAGCACGAACGGGCTTTCGCCCACGCCCGCCTGACGCCACGGGATGAGCGCGCTCATCACGACGATCGAGCCGATGAAGAACAGGACCAGGCGCCACAGCGTCGTGTGGATCGCCTTCGGCACCGCCTTCTCCGGGTCGCGCGTCTCGCCGGCGGTCACGCCGATCAGCTCGGTGCCGGAGAACGCGAAGTTCACGGTGAGGATCGTCGCGAACACGGGCATGAAGCCGTTCGGGAAGACGCCGTCCTTGAACAGGTTGTCGAACATCGGCGCGTGCGTGTACCCCTTCATCGGGATGATGCCGAAGATCGTGAGCGTGCCGATCAGGATGAACGCGCAGATCGCGAACACCTTGATCGAGGCGAACCAGAACTCCGCCTCGGCGAAGAACCGCACGGATAGGGCGTTCAGCGTGAAGATCAGCGCGATGCACGCCGCCGACCATATCCATGTGGGCGTGTGCGGGAACCACCGCTGCATGAGCAGGCCGGCCGCCGTGAACTCGGAGCCGAGCGCCACCGTCCACGTGAGCCAGTACTGGATGGCGATCACGAAGCCGGTGCCCGGTCCGATGAACTTCTCCGCGTACACGTGGAACGAGCCGGTCACCGGCATCGCTACGGACAGTTCGCCGAGCGTGAGCATCACCAGGTACACGATGACCGCGCCGATCGCGTAGGCGAGAATCGTGCCGATCGGTCCCGCCTGCTGGATCGTGTAGCCGGAGCTCAGGAACAGACCGGTGCCGATCACGCCGCCCAGCGAGATCATCTGCAGATGCCGCGCCTCCATGCCGCGCTTGAGGTTCGTGTGCAGTGCGTGCCTCGTATGCTTCTCGGTGCCGGTGGTCGGGTCGTCCGGCGGGGTGGTGGCCGGTGCGTCGGTCGCCGTCGCCGTCATGGCGTCGGCGCGCGCTTCCGCCGTCGTTCCGGCTTCGTTGTCGCTCATCTCTCTCGTCCTCTGTCTCGCGGTTGCGGTCGAATCGCAGACAGTATACGCTAGGCCGGTCACGAGCGGGACGCCGGTTCCGGCGCGACGTTCCGCCGGCGCGCGTGCCGCGACGCCGCGGGCGCGCACGCGCCGGCCGGTCTGGTTCAGTCCGCCTTCACGTCGCCTTCCGCGTTGGTGATCGCCTCGGCGATGTTGTCGCGGGTGAAGTCGTGATTGCGGTAGTCAGGATTGTCGACGGGCAGGTGCGTGACCATCGTGTCGAACACCTGGCTCAGGATTTCGCCGCGTTCGAGCACCGCGTCGAGCACGTGGCCTCCGATCGAATGGTCGTCGGCGAGGAAATGCTCGTGGAATCCGGCGACGGCCGCGCCGTGGAACATGACGGGGGAGAAGTAGCCGAGCATCGTGCCGCGCACGTCGTGGCCGAGGAAGATCGCCTGCCGGTCCGCGACCTCCTCGAGCGTCGGGTACGGTGCCTGCTGTTTGATGACGGCGCGCGTCTTGATGAAGCTGAACGTGCCGCGCACGATGACGGCGAAGAACGTGTTCGCGCGTCCGTTCGCCTCGACGATGCGCCGGTTGAGCTCCTCCAGGCCGATGTCGCTGCGTTCGCACTGGTACTGGAACGCGGCCCGGTGCATGTTCGCGAACGGCAGCGTCAGATCGTCGGGCACGGCCTCCACCTCGCCGGTGCGGCCCACCTTCCACGCGCGCCCGTCGAGCACGATGATCTCGCCGTCGAGCCCTTCGCCGGTGCCGATGCCCGTGTCGCCGTGGGTGAGCAGTTCGCCCATCGTCGTGGTGCCTTCCAGCAGCCCTGGCACGAGCAATGCGAGCGTGCCGTGCTGGTAGAGCACGTTCGCGCGGTGATCGTGGATCGGTTCGATCGATTTGCCCTTCAGTTCGCTCACGATTCCGTAATATAAATGACCGCCTCCGGCGAGGCAAGGAAGATGTCGCGGATTCCCGCATCCGCCGCCGTGACCTCGCTCACAGCGTGATTGCGTGTGGATTGGGCACGGCTGGGTATAGCGTATTCGCGTGCTTTCGGGGAGCCGCATCGTGGTCGACGGCGGCCGAATCCCCTCGGGAATCGCACGGGAAGAAGTATGCGGCATATGGTGACGAAGCTGGGATCGAAGCGCACGCTCACGCGTGAGGAATCATACGTTGACGGGCATCTGACGCACACGGCGTTCGTCTCGCTCGCCATCCTCACGTTCATCACGTTCGTCGGCAACTTCACGCAGCTCCAGCTGTCCGCCGCGTTGCCGTCGATCGTCGACGAATTCCGCATCAATGTGACCACCGGACAGTGGCTCACGTCCGTGTTCCAGCTTGTGATGGGCGTGATGGTGCCGCTCACCGCGTTCCTCACGCGCCGCTTCTCCACGCGCCAGATCGTCATCACGTCGATGATCGTGTTCACGCTCGGTTCCGTGTGCGCGTGGCTCGCGCCCACGTTCCTCGTCCTGCTCGCCGGCCGCGTGCTGCAGGCCGTCGGCACCGGCGTGATGTGGCCGGTCCTGCAGATCACCGTGTTCTCGATATTCCCGCTGTCGCGCCGCGGCGCCGCGATGGGCACCGTGGGCATCGCGATGAGCGTCGCCCCCGCCATCGGCCCGACGCTCGGCGGCCTGCAGACCGACGCGAACGGATGGCGTTCCATCTTCCTCACGCTCACGGTGATCGGTGCGCTCTCGCTCGTCGCCGCCGTGCTGTGGCTGCATGATTTCGGCGAGAACGACGCGACCGCGCGGGCCGACTTCTTCTCCGTCGCCCTGTCCGTGTTCGGTTTCGGTGGACTGATGTTCGGATTCACGAACATCGAGAACTATCCGTTCACGCATCCGATGGTGTGGGCGTCGATGCTCGTCGGCGTGGTCGGCATCATCTGGTTCGTCGCGCGTCAGGTGCGCCGTTCGCGCCGTTACCGTGAGGGCGTCGTGCGCGGGGAGAGGCCCGAGCCGGCGCTGCTCGACCTGGGCGTGCTGAGGAACCACTCGTTCACCGTAGGCACG
This sequence comes from Bifidobacterium sp. LH_426, assembly GCF_056356875.1. Taxonomy (NCBI): domain Bacteria; kingdom Bacillati; phylum Actinomycetota; class Actinomycetes; order Bifidobacteriales; family Bifidobacteriaceae; genus Bifidobacterium; species Bifidobacterium sp. LH_426. The sequence continues at coordinate 11,690 of NZ_JBKEVB010000013.1, read as the reverse complement.
ATCACCGCGTCGCTCGCGTTCTTCGCGTTCAGTTCGATTCTGGTGATCATGCCGCTCTACATCCAGAACGACCGTGGCTACTCCGCGACGATGAGCGGCCTCATCATGCTGCCCGGCGCGATCGGCCAGTGCATCTCCCAGCTGTTCGGCGGCAAGGCGCTCGACCGCTTCGGCGCGCGGCCCGTCGCCCTGTTCGGCGCGATCATGCTCACCGTCGGCACGATCGGCATGAGCCTCATCTCGTCCGACACGTGGATCTGGTGGGTGTCGATCTGCCAGTTCGTGCGTCAGATCGGCATGGGGTCGCTGCTGATGCCGATCACCACGTGGTCGCTCAACTGCCTCGAGCCCTCCGGTATCTCCGCCGGCTCGGCCGTGACGAACACGGCCCGTCAGGTGGCGGGCGCGATGGGCGCGCCGATCCTCGTGATCCTGATGGAGACGTTCACCGCCATGTACCATGCGGGCGGCATGTCCGCGACGCTCGCGAACATCGCCGGCATCCAGTGGGCGCTGCGCATCTCCGCCACGCTGTGCTTCGTCATGGTGTTGCTCGTCGCCTTCGGCGTGCGCGGCAACGGCGCGGGCTCCGCCCACGAGGCCGCCGCCCGCGCGATGCGCCGCCTGCGCCGGTAGCGCCGTTAGCGCCGTTAGACTGGGCGTATGAGTGATGTGCCCAAGCCGGTGAAGGCCCCTGTGAAATCTCCCGTCGGCTCTCCCGCAAAGTCCCGCGCCACGGGCGTGCGGGACTGGATTCCCGACCAGCCGGGAGCGTGGGTGATGGCGCTTGCGCCCGCGGCGGCCGGGCTTGTCGCAGGAGGTCCGACCCGGGATTCCGTGTGGCTGGTGGTGCTGTGGGCGCTGTGCTACTGCGTGCAGTTCGTCGCGGCGCGGTGGCTCAAATCCCAGTTCGCGCGGCGGTACCGGATGCCCGTGGCGGGGTATGGGGCGGCGCTGGCCGTGTTCGGGATTCCATTCATCATCGTCAATCCGGGCATACTGCGCTGGGCTCCCTTATATATGGTGCTGGCCGCGCTCTCGTTCCTCGCCGCATGGTTCAGGCGCGAACGCAGCCTGTGGGGCAACGCGGTGGCCGTGCTCGCCTCGTCGCTGATGGCCACGGTCGTCGCCTCGTATGGGGCGCATAATCCGTTGCATGCGATGATGCCGTCCACGGCGGTGATGATGTCGGCCGTGTTCGCGGTGACGCAGTTCGGTTCGGTGCTGTTCGTCAAGACGATGATCCGCGAGCGGGGGAGCCGCGCGTACCTCGTCGCATCGATCGCATGGCATGCGGCACTGTTCGCGGGCGTGACCTGGTGGGTGTGGTCCGCGGCGGCAGGACTCGGACCCGGCGCGTGGATGCGCGCGCGGTTCCTGTGGGCGCAGCTCGCCGCGGTCTGGCTGCTGGCGCGCGCGGTCACGCTGCCGTGGATCGGTTCGCGCCGACGGGTGAAGCCGGTCGTCGCCGGCATGGTCGAGATGGTCTCCACCCTGCTGGTCTTCGTCGCCGTGCTGGCGGTGACGACGGCATGAGCCTGCCTTATACGGTGACGGCGTGTCGCGGGGGCGCGCTCGTCCAAGGCCGGTGATTAGATACTCAAGTTGCCTGATTTGGGCTCGCACATTGGAAATAACAAAGCGAGCACGGGCCGGCGGATCGCAGTGCGATTCGTGGTGCCGTGCACTGATGTCGGATGACCGCCAGAGGACGTATGTCCAAGGGAGGCCATGCGCGCCGGTGCCCTGAAGAAGCAGGCTGGAAACCAGTACACGAATCGCTAGAAAGGGCGGACGGCAATGGCGGGACAGAAAATCCGCATCAGGCTTAAGTCCTATGACCACGAGGTCATCGACCAATCGGCGAAGAAGATCGTCGAAACGGTGACGAACGCGGGCGCAACTGTTGTTGGCCCCGTTCCGCTGCCGACCGAGAAGAACGTTTTCTGTGTTATCCGTTCTCCTCATAAGTACAAGGATTCTCGCGAGCACTTCGAGATGCGCACGCACAAGCGCCTCATCGACATCGTGGACCCGACCCCGAAGGCCGTGGATTCCCTGATGCACATCGATCTGCCTGCGGACGTCAACATCGAGATCAAGCTGTAAGGGAGGAGGGAACCGCTATGTCGCAACATAAGGATCGCAAGGCGCTGCTGGGCAAGAAGCTCGGCATGTCGCAGGTGTGGGACGAGAACGGCTTCTTCGTGCCCGTCACGCTGGTGGACGTCTCCACCAACGTCGTCACCGCCATCAAGACCCCGGAGACCGACGGCTACACCGCCGTCCAGCTCGGCTACGGCCAGATCGACCCGACGAAGGTCACCAAGCCGCTCGCCGGCCACTTCGCCAAGGCCGGTGTGACCCCGCGCCGTCACCTCGTCGAGGTGCGCGAGGACAACGCCACCGAGTACGAGGTGGGCCAGGAGCTCAACGCCGACGTCTTCGCCGAGGGCGCTGAGGTCGACGTGACCGGCACCACCAAGGGCAAGGGCTTCGCCGGCACCATCAAGCGTTGGGGCTTCAAGTCCTACCGCCGTACCCACGGCTCCCACAAGAACGAGCGTCGCCCCGGTTCCGTCGGCGCGTGCGCGACTCCGAGCCGCATTCTCAAGGGCAAGCGCATGGCTGGCCGCATGGGTCATGTGACCTCCACCGTGCAGAACCTGACCGTCGTCTCCGCGGATGTCGAGAACGGCATCCTCGCCATCAAGGGCGCCATCCCGGGCCCGAAGGGCGGCATCGTTCTCGTTCGCTCCGCCGTGAAGGGAGCCTGATAAGCCATGGCTAACGTTACTCTGAACGTCACCGACCCGCAGGGCCAGGCCGCCGGCACCGTCGAGGCCCCGGCCGACCTCTTCGGCTTCTCCGCCGAAGAGGTCCAGTCCCGCATCCCGCTGATTCACCAGGTCGTCATCGCGCAGCTCGCCGCCCGTCGTGCCGGCACCCACGCGACCAAGACCCGCGCCAACGTCTCCGGCGGCGGCAAGAAGCCGTGGAAGCAGAAGGGCACCGGTCGTGCCCGCCAGGGCTCCATCCGCGCCCCGCAGTGGTACCACGGCGGCGTCGTGTTCGGCCCGCAGCCGCGTGACTACTCCCAGCGCACCCCCAAGAAGATGAAGGCCGCCGCCCTCAAGTACGTGCTCTCCGACCGCGCCAACGCCGGTCGCGTGGCCGTCGTCGACTTCGGCGTCTCCGAGAAGCCGTCCACCAAGGCCGCCATCGCCGCCCTGAACCCGGTCATCGGTGAGAAGTTCGCCACCATCGCGCTGACCCGTGACCAGGTCAACGAGTGGCTCTCCGTGCGCAACCTTCCGTATGTCCACCCGATCTTCGTCGATCAGCTCAACACGTACGACGTGGTGACCGCGCAGTACGTCGTCTTCACCAAGGAGGCCCTCGAGGCCTTCGTGGCGGCGAAGACCAAGAAGGAGGCCTGATTTCCATGGTCGCTATTCACAAGCCGGCTCACGACATCATCATCAAGCCCGTCGTGTCCGAGAAGAGCTACGCCGCCTCCGATCGTGGCCAGTACACCTTCGTGGTGGCCCCGAACGCGAACAAGGTGCAGATCAAGCAGGCTATCGAACAGATCTTCAATGTCAAGGTGACGAAGGTCAACACCCTCAACCGTGAGGGCAAGCGCACTCGCGCCCGCCTCGGCTTCGGTCGTCGCGTTTCCCAGAAGCGTGCGATCGTGTCCGTCGCCGAGGGCCAGACCATCGACATCTTCGGTAACTGAAGGTTAGCCGAGAAAAGTTAAAGGAAGAACTACATTATGGCTATCCGCGTTTACAAGCCGACGAGCGCCGGCCGCCGCAACGCCTCCGTCTCGGACTTCTCCGAGATCACGCGTTCCACGCCTGAGAAGTCGCTCGTTCGTCCGCTCTCCAAGACCGGCGGTCGTAACTCCTACGGCCGTATCACGTCCCGCCACCGTGGCGGCGGCCACAAGCGCCAGTACCGTCTCATCGACTTCCGTCGCTGGGACAAGGACGGCGTGCCGGCCAAGGTCGCTCACATCGAGTACGACCCGAACCGCTCCGCCCGCATCGCCCTCCTGCACTACGCCGACGGCGAGAAGCGCTACATCATCGCGCCGAAGGGCATCAAGCAGGGCGACGTCATCGAGACCGGCGCCCAGGCCGACATCAAGCCGGGCAACAACCTGCCGCTGAAGAACATCCCGACCGGTACGGTCATCCACGCCATCGAGCTCAAGCCGCTCGGCGGCGCCAAGATCGCCCGTTCCGCCGGCACCTCGGTCCAGCTCGTCGCGAAGGACGGCGCCTACGCCCAGCTGCGTATGCCGTCCGGCGAGATCCGCAACGTCGACGCCCGCTGCCGCGCGACCGTCGGCGAGGTCGGCAACGAGGACCACGCGAACGTCCAGCTCGGCAAGGCCGGCCGCGCCCGTTGGATGGGCAAGCGCCCGATCACCCGTGGTGAGTCCATGAACCCGGTCGACCACCCGCACGGCGGTCGTACCCGCGGCGGCAAGCCGCCGGTCTCCCCGTGGGGCAAGGGCGAGGTTCGTACCCGTCGTCCGAAGAAGGCTTCGAACAAGATGATTGTCCGTCGCCGTCCGTCCGGCAAGAACCGCAAGTAAGGAAGATTCGAAGCGATGACTCGTAGCATCAAGAAGGGCCCCTTCGTCGACGCCCACTTGCAGAAGAAGGTCGACGAGCAGAACGAGAAGGGTACCAAGAACGTCATCAAGACGTGGTCCCGCCGTTCGATGATCACCCCCGATTTCATCGGACACACGTTCGCTGTCCACGATGGTCGCAAGCACGTCCCGGTGTTCGTCACCGAGGCCATGGTCGGCCACAAGCTGGGTGAGTTCGCCCCCACGAAGACCTTCAAGGGTCACGTGAAGGACGACAAGAAGGCCCGCCGCTAAAGGAGAGAATGACTTATGGAAGCTAAAGCAATCGCCCGTCACGTCCGCGTGACGCCGCGCAAGGCTCGCCGCATGGTCGACCTCATCCGAGGCAAGCAGGCGACCGAAGCCCTCACCATCCTCAAGTTCGCTCCGCAGGACGCGTCCATCCCGGTTCGCAAGGTCCTCGAGAGCGCCATCGCCAACGCGCGCGTCAAGGCCGACAAGGCCGGCGAGCCGTTCCGTGAGAACGACCTGGTCGTCAAGGCGACCTACGTGGACGAGGGCGTGACGCTCAAGCGTTTCCGTGCTCGTGCCCAGGGCCGTGCCGCTCGTATCAACAAGCGCACCTCCCACATCACGGTCGTCGTCGCCAACAAGGAAGGAAACCGCTAAAGATGGGTCAGAAGATCAATCCCTTTGGCTACCGCCTGGGCGTCACTGAAAACCACCGCTCCAAGTGGTTCTCCGATTCCAACAAGGCCGGCGAGCGCTACAGCGACTTCGTCCTTGAGGATGACAAGATCCGCAAGGAGATGAACAAGGACCTCGAGCGCGCCGGCGTGAGCAAGATCGTCATCGAGCGCACCCGCGACCGCGTCCGCGTCGACATCCACACCGCCCGTCCGGGCATCGTGATCGGCCGCCGCGGCGCCGAGGCCGAGAAGGTCCGCGCCAAGCTCGAGAAGCTGACCGGCAAGCAGGTCCAGCTCAACATCTTCGAGGTCAAGAACGCCGCGCTGGACGCCCAGCTCGTCGCTCAGGGCATCGCGGAGCAGCTGACCAACCGCGTCACCTTCCGCCGCGCGATGCGCAAGGCCCAGCAGGACGCCATGCGCGCCGGTGCCAAGGGTATCCGCATCAAGCTCTCCGGCCGTCTCGGCGGTGCCGAAATGAGCCGTTCCGAGTTCTACCGCGAGGGTCGCGTCCCGCTGCAGACCCTCCGCGCCCTGATCGACTACGGCTTCTTCGAGGCCAAGACGACCTACGGCCGCATCGGCGTCAAGGTCTGGATCTACAAGGGCGACATGACCGAACGTGAGTTCGAAGAGCAGCAGGCCCAGCAGAACAACCGTCCCGGCCGTCGCGGCGATCGCCGTCCGCGCCGTGGCAACCGCAACGCCGGTGCCGCCCGCAACGCCGAGGCCCCCAAGGCCGAGGCCGCCGCGGCCCCCGCTGCCACGGAAACGAAGGAGTGAGCAAGAATGCTTATCCCAAAGAGGACCAAGTACCGCAAGCAGCACCGTCCCGTCCGCTCCGGCATGTCCAAGGGCGGCAACGAGATCAACTTCGGTGATTACGGCATCCAGGCGCTGGCCCCGGCTTACGTGACCAACCGCCAGATCGAGGCCGCGCGTATCGCCATGACCCGCTACATCAAGCGTGGTGGCCGCGTGTGGATCACGATCTTCCCGGATCGTCCGCTGACCAAGCACCCGCTCGGCGCCCGAATGGGTTCCGGTAAGGGTACTCCGGAGTTCTGGATCGCCAACATCCACCCTGGTCGCGTGATGTTCGAGATCGGTGGTGTCTCCGAGGACGTCGCCAAGGAAGCCCTGCGTCGTGCCATCGACAAGCTCCCCATGAAGTGCCGTGTGATTGCTCGTGAAGGCGGTGACATCTGATATGGCAGTCGGAACCGAAGAATACTCCATCAAGAATCTCAACGAGAAGACCAACGCGGAGATCGAGGGCTTCCTGAAGAAGTCCAAGGAAGAGCTGTTCAACCTGCGCTTCCAGTCCGCCACCGGTCAGCTCGAGAACACGGCCCGCCTCAAGGCCGTCAAGCACGACATCGCCCGCATGTACACCGTGCTGCGCGAGCGCGAGCTTGGCATCACCTCCGAGCCGGCCGACGAAACCGCTAAGGAGCAGTGATCATGGCTGAAGAGCAGCAGGAGCGCAACTTCCGCAAGGTTCGCCGCGGCTACGTCGTGTCCGATAAGATGGACAAGACGATCACCGTGGAGCTGGAGAACCGCAAGACCCACCCGCTGTACGGCAAGGTCGTCCGCACCACCAAGAAGGTCAAGGCCCATGACGAACACAACGAGGCGCACATTGGCGACCTCGTGAGTATCATGGAGACTCGTCCTCTGAGCAAGACCAAGCGTTGGCGTCTCGAGTCGATCATCGAGCGCGCCAAGTAAAAAAATAAGTTCGGCAAGGCTCGCCGTCCACCGGGCGCGGTTAGATAGATGTTCTGTGCGTCTATCCACCGCGCCCGGTGTGCGGGGAGAACCAGCTCGGCTAAGGAGAATCAATGATTCAGCAGGAAACGCGGCTTCATGTCGCCGACAACACGGGTGCCAAGGAAATCCTTGCCATCCGCGTGCTCGGTGGCTCGAAGCGACGCTATGCCGGCCTGGGCGACGTCATCGTCGCCTCGGTCAAGGACGCGATCCCTGGCGGATCGGTCAAGAAGGGTGACGTGGTCAAGGCCGTCGTCGTCCGTACCGTCAAGGAGCACCGTCGTGTCGACGGCTCCTACATCAAGTTCGATGAGAACGCCGCGGTGATTCTCGGCTCCGGCCGTGAACCGAAGGGCACTCGTATCTTCGGACCGATCGCCCGTGAGCTTCGCGACAAGAAGTTCATGCGCATCGTGTCCCTCGCCCCGGAGGTGATCTGACATGGTAGCCAAGATCAAGAGCGGCGACCAGGTGAAGGTCATCCGCGGCAAGGATCGCGGCAAGGAGGGCAAGGTCCTTCGCGTGCTGCCGAACGACCGTCTGATCGTCGAGGGCGTTCAGATCGTCAAGAAGCACGTCCGCGCCACCCAGCAGGGCCAGCAGGCCGGCATCGTCTCCGTCGAGGCTCCGATCCATCGCTCCAACGTGATGGTCATCGACCCGGAGACCGGCAAGCCGACCCGCGTCGGCGTCATCGTGAAGGAAGAGGCGCGTGACGGCAAGGTGAAGACCGTGCGCGTGCGCGTCGCCAAGAAGTCCGGAAAGGAGCTGGCATGACCGACACCACTACCGTCGAAGCGCCGGCCACCCCGCGCTTGAAGGTGCAGTACAACGAGCATATCGTGCCTGAGCTCGAGAAGGAGTTCAAGTACTCCAACCCGATGCAGGTCGCTCGCGTCCAGAAGGTCGTCGTCTCCATGGGTGTCGGTGCCGCCGCTCGCGACTCCAAGCTCATCGAGGGCGCCGTCAAGGACCTCACCCTGATCACCGGCCAGAAGCCGAAGATTACCAAGGCCAAGAAGTCCGTCGCGCAGTTCCACCTGCGTGAGGGCCAGGCCATCGGTGCGTACGTCACCCTGCGTGGCGACCGCATGTGGGAGTTCCTCGATCGTCTGCTGACGATGGCCCTGCCGCGCATCCGCGACTTCCGTGGCATCAACGGCCACCAGTTCGACGGCCAGGGCAACTACAACTTCGGTCTCACCGAGCAGTCCATGTTCCACGAGATCGATCCGGATTCCATCGACCACCAGCGTGGCATGGACATCACCGTGGTGACCAGCACCAAGGACGACAAGGAAGCCTACGCGCTGCTCAAGCACCTCGGCTTCCCCTTCAAGGAGAACTGATATGGCAAAAACCGCTCTTAAGAACAAGGCGGCCGGCAAGCCGAAGTTCAAGGTGCGCGCCTACACGCGTTGCCAGGTCTGCGGTCGTCCCCATTCCGTGTACCGCAAGTTCGGCCTGTGCCGCATCTGCCTTCGCGAGAAGGCCCACCGCGGCGAGCTGCCCGGCGTTACGAAGTCCAGTTGGTAAACATCGACGCTGAAGGTCCGCGGCTGTAGCTCTCCTGGAGCCCCAGGGGAGCCGGCGGCGGAAACCACGGCGAGAAAGGGCATAAGCCCACATGACAATGACAGATCCGATCGCAGACATGCTCACGCGTCTGCGTAACGCGAGCGCGGCGAAGCACGAGACCGTGGATATGCCGTACTCCAAGTTCAAGAAGAACATCGCGGAGATCCTGAAGCGCGAAGGCTTCATCAAGGACTACACCGCCAAGGAAGCCAAGGTCGGTCAGACCCTTGAGGTCACCCTCAAGTACGGTCCGAACGGCGAGCGTTCCATCCAGGGCATCAAGCGCATCTCCAAGCCGGGCCTGCGTCGCTACGCGAAGTCCGACTCCCTGCCGATGCCGCTCGGTGGCCTCGGCATCGCGATCATCTCGACTTCGTCGGGACTGCTGACCCAGAAGGAATGCCTCGATCGAGGCATCGGTGGCGAGATCGTCGCCTACGTGTGGTGAGAAAGGAGAGCTGACACATGGCATCGCATATTGGTAAGCTCCCCATCGCCATCCCCGCTGGCGTTGAGGTCAAGATCGACGGTCAGAACTTCGAGGCCAAGGGCGCGAAGGGCACCGATTCCTACATCCTGCCGGAAGGCATCACCGCGGCCGTCGAGGGCAACGAGATCATCGTCACCCCGGCCGACGACCTGCGTCCGACCCGTGCCAAGCACGGTCTGGCCCGCTCCATCATGGCCGGCATGGTCAAGGGCGTGCACGACGGCTACTCCAAGACCCTGGAGATCGTCGGCACCGGTTACCGCGCCGTCGCCAAGGGCAAGGGCATCGAGTTCTTCCTCGGCTACTCCCACACGATCACCGTCAACCCGCCGGAAGGCATCACGCTCAAGGTGACCGACGCGACGCACGTCGTCGTCGAGGGCACCGACAAGCAGATGGTCGGTCAGGTGGCCGCCAACATCCGCAAGCTGCGCGCTCCGGAACCCTACAAGGGCAAGGGCATCAAGTATGCCGGCGAGCATATTCTGCGCAAGGCTGGAAAGGCTGGTAAGTGATATGAGCGTCACTATTTTCGGCAAGGGCAAGAAGGCCGCGCTCAAGCGTCGTCACGCCCGCATCCGCAAGCGTATCTCCGGCACCGCCGAGCGTCCGCGCCTGGTGGTCACCCGTTCCAACCGCCACATGGTCGCGCAGGTCGTGGACGATACCAAGGGCATCACCCTGGTCTCCGCCTCCACGCTGACCGCTGACTTCGCCGGCTTCGAGGGCACCAAGGTCGAGGCCGCCAAGAAGGTCGGCGAGCTCATCGCCGAGAAGGCCAAGGCCGCCGGCATCGAGTCCGTCGTCTTCGACCGTGGTGGTCACAAGTACACCGGCCGTGTCGCCGCCGTCGCCGATGGCGCCCGTGAGGGAGGTCTGGCACTGTGAGCGAAGAAATGAAGGAAACCCAAGTGGCTGAAGAAACTCAGAACACTCAGGCTGCCCCGGCTGACGAGAACAACGCCAACGCCAACGACGAGCGTCGTGGCGGCCGCCGTGGCGGTCGTCGCGGCGAGGGCCGTCGCGGTGAGCGTCGCAACCGTCGCGAAGAGAACAAGGGTGATGAGCTCCTCGATCGCGTCGTGACCATCAACCGCGTGTCCAAGACCCACAAGGGTGGCCGTACGTTCAGCTTCGCCGCCCTCGTGGTGGTCGGCGACGGCAACGGCACCGTGGGTGTCGGCTACGGCAAGTCCCGTGAGGTCCCGGCGGCCATCGCCAAGGGCCAGCTGGATGCCAAGAAGCACATGTTCACCGTGCCGCGCGTCCGCGGCACCGTCACCCACCCGGTGATCGGTCACGACGCCGCGGGCACCGTCCTGCTGCGTCCGGCCGCCCCCGGTACCGGCGTTATCGCCGGTGGCCCGGTGCGCGCCGTCATGGAGTGCGCCGGCATCACCGACGTGCTGACCAAGTCCATGGGCTCCCCGACCGCGATCAACATGGTCCGTGCGACCGTCGCCGCCCTCAAGCAGCTTGAGGAGCCGGAGGAGATCGCCGCCCGTCGTGGTCTCGCCCTGAACGAGGTCGCCCCCGATGCCCTGCTGCGCGCCCGCGCCGCCGGCATCGCCGAGGCCCGCAAGGCCCGTGAAGAGGCTCAGGCCGCCAAGGCCGCCGAAGCGAAGGATGGTGAGTGATAGATGGCTAACCTGAAGATCACGCTCCACCACGGTCTCGTGAACCGCACGCCGAAGCAGCGTGCCGCCGCGCAGACCCTGGGTCTGAACAAGATCGGCAAGACCGTTGTCCGTCCGGACATCCCGGCCAACCGCGGTCTGGTGAACGTCGTTCGCCACCTGGTCACCGTCGAGGAGGTCGACTGATTATGGCAGACAACGAAATCCTGCAGATGCACGATCTGAAGCCGGCTCCGGGCGCCAACAAGGCGAAGACCCGCGTCGGCCGCGGTGAGGGCTCCAAGGGCAAGACCGCGGGTCGCGGCGCCAAGGGCCAGACCAAGCGCACCAACGTGCGTCCTGGCTTCGAAGGTGGCCAGCTCCCGCTGTACATGCGCCTGCCGAAGCTCCGTGGCTTCAAGAACCCGTTCAAGGTCGAGTTCCAGGTCATCAACATCGCGCGTCTCGTCGAGCTCTTCCCGGAGGGCGGCGAGGTGTCCGTCGAGAACCTGGTCGCCAAGGGCGCCGTTCGCGGCAACGCCCCGGTGAAGGTCCTGGGCGACGGCGACGTCTCCGTCGCGTTCACGCTCAAGGGCGTGAAGGCCTCCGTTTCCGCCAAGGCCAAGATCGAGGCCGCCGGCGGCAGCATCGAAGCCTGATTCGCCTTCGCGGATCACTCACTTCGGTGAGATAACTTCACGAACATGACCCTCTCGCCCCTCGTGAGCGAGGGGGTCATGTCGTTTCCGACGACTTCTACCCGCGTCGGGGTCCGTGATTTTCCCCGTGTTTTTCCCCGCGATTCCGACGCATTGTTAGCGTGTCTAGTTTCAGCGGATAGTTGACGTATGTCTCGGGGCATGGTTGACGTCATGTCCTGGGGCATGCCTGACGGGTGTCCTGGGGCATGGTTTACGGTCTGCTGATTGTTG
>NZ_JBKEVB010000012.1:0-90848 GCF_056356875.1 Bifidobacterium sp. LH_426 | reverse complement strand
CTGGGTGGACGAACCTCCGGTACGCCGGTTGTCACGCCAGTGGCACCGCCGGTTGGCTGCGTTCGGAAGGGATAACCGCTGAAAGCATCTAAGCGGGAAGCCCGCTCCAAGATAAGTATTCCCAGGGAACTACGGTTCCTGAGACCCCCCATGAAGAACACGTGGTCGATAGGCCGGACGTGGAAGCCCCGCGAGGGGTGGAGCCGACCGGTACTAACGGGGAAGCGCGACACACACATCCCAACCATGTTGGGACGGCATCAACCTCTTTCTGCGAATGCACGCGACACGGAGCAACCGTGACACGTCACAATAAGACAATCGACAAGCGTCCACCATCCGGTCCCCGAACCACCAGCGTTCGAAGGGAGCCGATATCCCTTTGATAATTGAAGATTTGCGGCGGTCATAGCCCAGGAGAGACGCCCGGTCCCATTCCGAACCCGGAAGCTAAGACCTGGCACGGCGATGGTACTGCACCCGAGAGAGTGTGGGAGAGTAGCACGCCGCCGCATCCATACGATAAGGAAGGCCCTTGGTCGAGCAACAGCTCCCAAGGGCCTTCACGCATATTCCAAGACACACACGCGCGACATGCACGCCCCTAGGCGAGGCATCAGCCGCAAGCAGATGGAACGGATTGAACGGTTCATCGCCGAACCTCCCGAAGAACCGGACCTGCGATTCGACGTCTGCATCAACGATCACGAAGAGCATTAGGGAACTTAACGCTTCACCGTGCTGTTTGGAGGGTTGCTGTTTCCAACCGAATGAGGCGTACGAATGGCCATTTTCGGGGCGTGTCGCGTATTCCGCGTGCTTGTCCGGTTTCTTCTGTCGTAACGGTTCGGATGGTCCGGACCGCGGAATCAGCCCCGGATAGGGGCGGGAAGGAAGAACATCATGGGAACCGTACGATTCATCGATCCCGCTGAAGACGACGACAACATCGAGGATTACACAGTGCCGATCCCGGAAGGACTGACGGAGGAATTCCACCCGTCTCATCCGGTGACGACTCGGGAGATCATCGATTGGGAGGTCCACAACATCGAACCGTATCCGGGGTACGCGGAGGAGGTGAACAACTGGGAGAAGGCATGGGAGGAGGTCAACCGTGCGCAGCAGACCGCGGATGGCGGCTATATGCCCATCATCGATCCGGTGCATATCAAGTCCGACGATGGCGACGATGATGATAATGCCGAAGGCGTGGCCGCCGCCGTCGCGTCCACCGCGGATTCGGATTTTTCAGGTTACCACGTGCTGAGAGCGGCGGCAGGCCTCGACTAATCCGATGATTCCGATTGGCTTCATTGACGGGCATTCCCCTGGCTATGCCGACTTGCGGACCTACACCAAGGGAATGTCTATGAAGACAGCGGCGATGGTTGCCGAATGGGAGACAGCGAGGGAACTCGCATGCCTCATGAGATTTCTATGGCAAGGCACGAGCAGGGGAACGGACCCGATTATTGAGTAGCATGGAAACAACAGCGAGGTCGTGCGATCGGAAGGTTGAAAACAATGGGGAATCTGATTCGTTTCGTGGATAACCGCAGGCAGTCCTTGGGGGATGTGCTGCGTCAGGTGGCTTCGAATCCGGTGTACAAGGATCTGTCCATCGTCACCGGGTACTGGGATATGATCGGCACGTCGATGCTGATCGATCTCATCAAGGATTACCGGTCCGTCAGGATTCTGATCGGTGCGGAACCGTATGCGAATAAAAGGCTCGACCTGACGAACCTGTACAAGGATTTCCCCGATGCGGACATCGCCGAGGACCTCAGGGAGCTCGGTGACCTGCCGGAGGACAAGGTCGCCCGGTACAGGGAGACGGCGCGCATCCTGGCCGGGATGATCCATGAGGGACGTCTGCAGGTGCGCATCTGTCGCAAGCCGTTCATCCACGCGAAGGAGTATGTGTTCGGCTCCTACGACACCGAAGGTGCGGTGGGCATCATCGGCTCATCCAACTTCACCGGGCGTGGTCTTTCGGATACCGCGACCGGCGGCAATGCGGAACTGAACTATCTGGAGGATGACGAGACGACCGTCCTGTACGAGCCGCGCACCGAGAAACAACAATACGGTCATCTGTCCTGGTTCGACATGATGTGGAATCTTCCCGAGGTGCAGGATTGGACCGGTGACTTCCAGGAGATCATCAGCAGCTCTCCCGTGGGCAACAAGACCTATGGCCCGTATGACGCCTACATCAAGGCGTTGATGTGGCTGTTCCCCGATGAGATATCGCAGGAATTGGATGACGGCGACGACGATGGGAAATCCGATGTGCTGTTCTCCTACCAGAAGCGCAACGCGGGCATCCTCGTCAACAAACTCGACAAGACGGGGACGGCGATCCTCGCCGATTCGGTCGGTCTCGGCAAGACCGTGACCGCGGGAGCCGTGATCGATCATTTCAGAAGGAACGGCAAGAGGAATATCGCCATCATCCCTCCCGCGAAGCTGAAGAACCAGTGGCGCGCCGATCTCAAGGAGTTCTTCGATCTGGATGAATCCGGCTACAGCATGGTGTCGCAGCAGGATATTCCGGCCATCCACCAGTTGCGGGACGCCTACCGTCGGTCGTACCCCGCCGATCTGATCGTCATCGACGAGGCGCACAACCTCCGCAACGAACGTTCCGAACGGTTCAAGGCTGTTCTGGAGCTTGTCTCGGAGAATCCCGATGCCAAAGTGCTGCTGTTGACGGCCACCCCCATCAACAACGGATTCAAGGATCTGGTCAGCCAACTGGAGCTGGGATTGGGAGGCCGCATGCAATCCGGGGTGATGGTGTCGTATCAGGACCCGGCGGGCGGTTCCTCGAACGTGCGGACCAAGGATTTCTTCGAGTTCCTCCGAATGCTCGACACGCGGCGGAAGGCCATGGAGCGTCGGGGCGAGTCGTTCGATTGGGAGGTGTATCGCCAGCCGTTGTCCCAGGGTATCAGCCATTTCATCGTGCGTTCGACCAGACGGGGCGTGCAGGAGGAATCGAAGCTGCTGAACGGCGGCAAGGCCGCCGCGGGATTCCCGGAGAACACGTTCGATACGATTGATTATGCTTTCCCGGCACGGGCGTCCGAAGTGGTGAGAGAATCCATACGAAAGCACGGCGAGTCGTTCGAGGGCGTGGATCCGCTCCGATTGAACGATGGGGAACTGGCGGGGGAGACGCAGCGGCTGCTGCACCCGCTCGACATCGTCGAGCAGGATCCTCGGCGCTTCGTCGATGCCGGGAGCCGGAAAGCGGGGTCGCTGGTCGAGGACGTGTGCGCTCTGATTTCGTTGCTGGGGTTCCCCGTCTATCGTTCCATGTTGTACTCGTGGGAGTACCGGAACATGACCGTGGAGGGCATAGGCCTGCTGCAGGTCTCCGATGACGAGGCCGCGGAACTCCGTTCGGCGATGTCGATCCACAATATCCTGCAGACCATATGGCTGAAGCGTCTCGAATCATCGTTGCAGGCGTTGAAACTGTCCGTGGAGCGCTATCGCCGCAGGCTCGACAGGTTCGCGACCTGGCTGAAAGCCGGTTACGTCATCGAATCGTCGTCGCTGTCGCTGCTGGAGGATGAGGACGATGAGCAGAAGCTGGAGTTCTGGGATGATTCCGATCAGGATGTCGATCGGAACCTGGATGACCTTGGCGTCAAGCGGGCCAAGGCGGATGAAGCCGATTTCGATCTGGACGGCCTGTGGAAGGACATCCGGCGGGACCGGAACATCACCGACGTGCTAATCGAGTCGTTGGCCGAATGCGTCGATGACGGTCTGGACGCCAAGCTCGAAGCCTTCCGCGACGAGTTCGGCAAGGTGCTGCATGACGGACGGTTCGGAGGGAAGATCCTGGTGTTCAGCGCCTATGCGGACACCATCGACTATCTTCACGCCAAGCTGCCGGCGCTGTTGGAGAAGGAGATTCCCGATTTCAAGAGGAAAGCGGCGTTCCTGACCGCGGCTTCGACCGATCTGGACAACGTCGTGAACCGGTTCTCGCCGGTATCCAAGAAGTACACGTTCGCCGGTTCCGAATATGAGCTGGACTACTTGTTCTCCACGGATGTGCTGTCGGAGGGGCAGAACCTGCAGGATGCGGCCATCCTCATCAACTACGATCTCCACTGGAACCCGGTCCGCATGGTGCAGCGCAACGGACGCGTCAACAGACTGGGGTCGAAGTTCGACAAGGTGCTCATCGGCAACATGGCTCCGGCCGAGGACCTGGAATACTATCTCGGCCTGCTTTCCCGCCTGCAGGGGAAGATCGACACGATCAAGAACTCGATCGGCACGGATCAGGGCGTGCTCACGGCAGCGGACGAGAATCCGATCGAATACATCCAGGACCTGTACAGCGGTGACGACGCAAAAATCCGAAAGGTGATGGACGGTGTCGACGCGGAGAACGACATGCTGTCATGGCAGGGGGCGCACGTCTATGCGTTGCGTGAGTTCCTGCAACACGCGTCCCAGAAGGATTTGGATCGCATCGCGTCGATGCCGAAGGGGAAGTGGAACTATCTCCCCTCGGATTCCGGTCTGCACGGCTCCGTGGTGGTGATGTGCGAACAGGCCGGGGGCATCGGCAACGGGATGAACTATCGTTTCGCGCGTGTGGATCTCGACAAGGGCGGAACGGTCGAGCCCATCGCGAACGAAGAGGCGCTGAACCTGCTGAAGGCCGATCCCGAAGACAATGCCCGACGGGTCGACCATTCGCAGGTGAACCGGAACGATGTCGAAAAACTGGCGCTGACGCGGGTGGGAATGGCCAAACCGGTCAAGGCGAGAAAACCGTTCAGACCGAAGAAGTCCGAGATCCAGCTGCTGGGCGTGTTGCAAAGCCAGCTGGGAGAACGCGATCTTCTGGGAGCGTTGGGGGCCGTTCAGGGGTTGGTGCAGGCCAATCAGCGGTATGGCACGTTGATGAATGCCCTGCGAAGAGAGGCCGGCAAGGTGGGAGATGTGCAATCGCTGACGATCAGCGAGGCGTTGCTTGCCGAGTGGCGGTCGTTCTTGAACGATACCGGGCAGGACGGTGGCGAAGGCCATGGCGGCAAGTGGCGGTGCGCTCTGGTCGGCATGTCTCCTGACCTGTGAACCGGGAACGACGGCTTCGATGGGATACAATCCATAGAGCATCAGGTCAAGGGAAGGAATGGCGGGCATGATTACGTTCACCGGTCTGCAAAACGCACTTGAGGAATATGGTCGGTACGATGACGTCGACGCGTCCGATGATGACCGCAAACGTGCCGGTATGCGTGTGGCCGTATGGGTGCTCGCCATGCTCCGTGGGGTGGATTCCGACGAGTTCCCAATCGATGACGAGACCAAGGATGCGTTGTTCCGTCCATTCCCGGTGGACCATGAGGAGTGGTTCGTGACCCATCCGCTTATGCCGAAGGACGCCTTGGCATGTAGTCTGACCGAGGATGACGATTGGTTCGATGCCACGTTCAGAGGCTTGAAAGGGTCGGCCACGAAGGCGCGTATCAGCGCCTGCGTGGCCGAGGGCGCCCATTGGGAGGACGGTGTGGCGCTCGCCTCCAACCTGTACGGAACGTATCCGATCGGAATCTACTTCTTCGCCCCGGCCAATACGCCGTCCATCATCGTGGTGGTGTCCCGGGCGGGCAATCTGCGCACCATGGAGCTCCGAGGCTCTCTGTCGAACACGCAGAAGCGCATCCTCTCCGACCTGCACGGCGTACTTGGCGAGGGCAATCTCGCTGGTGATGATGAGGAGGCCGTCAAGGAGCGCGTGCACGCCGCGCTCTGGGACGCCTTCAACATGGCCGAGGTCAACAAGAGCTTCTATGCGGGCATCGCGGCGCGTTTCAACACGTTGGTCAAGGCGTTGGTCGCCTCCGGTCATGAGGAGGAGGACTCGAAGATGTTCTCCAGCCGTCTGATCGGCCGTATCCTCTTCGCCTGGTTCCTGAACCAGAAGGGGTTCCTCAACCCGGACGAGCATTACCTGGATATCGACGGTCTTAGCGCGGGCGAGTACTACGAGCGGAAGCTGAAGCGCCTCTTCTTCGGCACGTTGAACACGGCGAAGAACAAGCGCGGTGATGATGGCGACCCCGTCACCCCGTTCCTGAACGGCGGCCTGTTCGAGGAGCAGGAGACGGATTTCCCCGGCGAAGCGATCCCCTTCCCGGAGGATTTCTTCACTGGGCTGTACGAGCATTTCGGCCAGTACGATTTCACGACCGACGAGTCCACGCCGGATTACGAGCAGGTGGCCATCGATCCGGAGATGCTCGGACGCATCTTCGAATCCCTGCTCGCCGAGCAGATGGACGATACCGGCACGACCGCGAGAAAGGCCAAGGGCGCGTTCTATACGCCGCGCGAGATTGTGGCGTACATGTGCCGTGAGTCGGTGCGCCAGTACCTGTATCGGGCGCTCGGCGACGGCAAGGGGGTCCATGAGGGCGTTGACCGGCTGCTGGACAGGTCGGACGGTTCATGGGAGACCGACGGCGATGCCCGCAAGGGGCTGTGGAACTCGAACACCGAGACGGTGCTGCCGAAGGCGATTGCGGCGATCGAGCACGTGCGCGTGCTCGACCCGGCATGCGGTTCCGGTGCGTTCCCGATGGGCATGCTGCAGTTGCTGATGCGTTGCCGCGTACGCCTGATGGGCAAGAAGGCCACGGCGGATGCCTACCATCAGAAGCTCGAGATTCTGCGCAACAGCGTGTTCGGCGTGGACATCGAGCCGATGGCCGTGGAGATCGCGCGCCTGCGCGTGTGGCTGTCCATGATCGTGGAACGCGAGTCGATCGATCAGGTCGAGCCGTTGCCGAACCTGGACTTCAAGTTCGTGTGCGCGGATTCGCTGGTGCCGTTGGCTCCCGCGGACGTGGACGGTTCGGACAGGGCGGATGATGCTTCCATCGGCGATGTGCGGCTGAACGGCGGCGCCCTGCAGCAGGGGGCGTTCGATCTGGCCGATGAGGGCGAGTCGTTCGTCAGCCTGAAGGACATCCGCGCCCGATACTTCTCCACCACCGATCCGGAGGAGAAGCATAAGCTGATGGAGCGTTTCGAAAAGATCGCGCAACGATTGGGAGGCAGCTCCGACTCCTCCCCGAGGGGCGTTCAGATCGGTCGTTTCCACCCGCATTCCGCCACGAGGGCGGAAGGTCAGGCGCCGTTCTTCGACCCCGGGTTCATGTTCGGCACGGAGACGTTCGACGTGGTCATCGGCAATCCGCCGTACGTGCAGCTGCAGAAGATGAAGAACAAGGCGAAGCTCTATGAGGCTTTGGGGTACCGCTCATACAACAGGACGGGAGACCTGTACGAGCTGTTCTACGAGCGTGGGCTGGATCTGCTGTCCGACCATGGCGTGCTCGACTTCATCACGTCGAACAAGTGGATGCGCAACAAGTACGGCAAGGAGCTGCGCAAGCATCTCGCGCGCAACGCCGAAGTGATCTCGCTCATCGATCTGGGTGCCGGCCGGTTCAGCAGCGCCACGGTCGATACGAACATCATGCTCCTCGCCAAGGGGCATGCCGGTGAAGTGCTGCAGGCCGTGCGGTATGCGGATGATTCGCTGAACGACATCGGCAACTATGTCATGGAACATGCCACGACCATCCCGTTCGGAACCGTTACCAGCACGGACAAGACGAACGGCGGCAAGAGCGTGACGGATGGCGGTTCGCCGTGGGTGATTCTCGCCGATGTGGAGCGTTCCATCAAGCACAAGATGGAGGAGGCCGGCACGCCGCTCAAGCAGCTTGACGTGCGGATTAACTACGGTGTGAAGACCGGATTGAACGATGCGTTCATCATCTCCAAGGAGAAGCGCGACGAACTGGTCGCCGCCGACCCGAAGAGCGCCGAGATCATCCGCCCCGTGCTCCGCGGCCGCGACATCAAACGCTACCGCTACGAGTTCGCGGACCGTTATCTTGTCGCATCCCATAACGGTTATAAGCATGGTGGAGAGGTCGTTCCTCGCGTAGATGTGGATTCATATCCTGCGGTTAAGGAGTGGTTGGATTCGTTCGAACCCAAGTTGTCCAAACGCGCTGATCAGGGTGATACCCAGTACAATCTTCGTGATTGTGCTTATATGGACGATTTCTCGCAACCGAAGATCGTGTGGGGCGAAATCTCCGACAAGGCCAAATTCGCCTTCGACGGCGACGGCGCGTATGTGCCCGAAGCGACGACGTTCCTCATGGCCGGCGAGCGCCTTCCCGTTGTTCTGGGGTTCCTGAACTCACATCTCTCCGAGTATTATTTCTCCACTTTGGGCACCACGACGGGAATGGGAACCGTTCGATGGAAGAAATACACCATCGAACAGCTCCCCATCGTGTCGCTCGTAGGAGCGTCCGAAGACGCGTTCCTCCAGCTCGTTCAAGCCAGGCTGAACGACGACTGCACGCAGGAGGAAGCACGTGAACTCGACCATGCGTTGGACGAAAGCATCGCCGAAACGATAGGGTTGAACCCGCAGGAGAGGAACTTCATCGAACGCTTCTCATTGGCGTGAGAACCGTTCGATGGTCTCCTGCTCGGCATCGGAAAGACCGAACAACCCATATACCAGCTGATCTATGGCGTTCTCCTCCGATTCGGAGGCCAGTCCCCGTCGGCAGTGCTCCTGAGCGGTGCAAGCCAGCAGGGAGATCCGATTCCGAGTGTTCTCCGGCACATGATGCGGAATCGGAATCTGCTCCACGAACACCGGCTTGTACTCCATGTATCCGCCGCTTCGGGTGACTCCGACCTGATGCACATACCAGTCCGCCGCCTTGGAATTCAGTATGCCGAGCAGGAACCAGTCGTCCGTAGCGATGAACGGCGAAGGCGCGCAGACGATGGCGTCATCCTTCACCATGGCGTACTGGGCGCGCATGCACAGGTTTCCCCACACGATCTTCGGTTGCGAGAAATCGTCCAGTATGGGTGGTGACTTGGCAGCCATGATCTACGGATACATCAGAGTGAGCAGCGACAAGCAGACGGTGGAGAATCAGCGGTTCGAAATCGAACGTTGCGTACGGAACGAAGGCCTTGCGGTTGATTGTTGGGTCGAGGAGACCATCAGCGGCACCAAAGCGGTGAACGAGCGAAGGCTTGGTAATCTACTTGACTGTGTCGTTGATGGAGATCTCATCATCTGCTCTGAATTATCGCGACTCGGTCGCAGCCTGTTCATGATCATGGACGTGCTGAACCAGTGCATGAGCCGTGGATGCCGTGTTTGGACCATCAAGGATGGGTATCGTCTCGGCGACGACATCCAGAGCAAAGTGCTGGCGTTCGCTTTCGGCCTGTCCGCCGAGATCGAACGCGACCTCATCAGCCAGCGGACGCGGGAGGCGCTCGCTCGCCGCAAAGCCGAAGGTAAACCATTGGGACGACCGAAAGGCAGCCTCTCGCAGACGGTGAAGTTGTCCGGCAAGGAGTCTGATATACGCGCCATGCTTCGGCGCGGCTGCACCAAAGCTGACATCGCGCGGAAATATCATGTCCATCGTGCGACCGTGGGGCGTTTCATCGCCACTCGGATGAGCGGAGTGACAGAATGACCATCATGCAGTACTCCGCCAGATCTCAGTGACCACCCATGACGAACATGCAAGCGTACGATGGAGCGACACTGATTCGCGTGTAATGCTTGGGCCGTGTGCGCGGAATACGCGGCTTGTCGAGGTTCGCGATACAGATGGTCATCTCGTCATGGTGCTCGCCGGGGTGTCTGCGCCATGGTTCGTGTTGCACCTCGTCAAACGCGTCCAGCACCAGCTGCTCCGCCGGCATGATCTCGATGTCGTCGTATTCGGTGTGACCGTCCGAGAATGCGCGTAGCTTGGGATGGCCGTATTGGTCGATGAACGTGACCCACGCGCCCGGCTGCAACAGGCCGGCCACCCGTCGGGCCACGGCGGGCCGTGACGCCTTGACGCGTTTGTACAGGTGGCTCACCGCCAAGGCGTTCCAACGGTGGGTGCGCAGTTCCGGAATCACCGAATCCGGAATCAACGCCTTGGAGGCGAACATGTCGCATGCCTTCTCCTCGGCGCGTTTCTGATCCGCCTTGTCATCAAGGTCACGCAAAGCGCAGAAGAGCTCGATATCCGAGTTCTGCAGATGATGCCCGAGCTCATGGAGGATCGTGAAGTAGGTTCTCGGGGCGAAATCGCACGCCCGCACCTTGATGAAGGCCCTGCCGTCGGCAGTCTTGTACTGGGGTAGGCAGTATCCCGAGACCTGCTCCCTGTCATCGTTGTCGCTGACATCCTCATGACGTCGCTGGGAGTGGGTCTTGTCGATGTCCATCAGAATTTCGTCATCCCAATGATCGCGTATATGGTACGGGTCACCGAGACAGTCCTTGAGGAAGGTGTCCGGATGCTTCTCGTTCGCAATGGCGATCATCCGATCGACCTGCCGGACGACCCACTCCCTTGACAGCTTAGCCATGTCGTTCGTTCATGCCTTTCCGACTGCGGTCAGTCCTGAGCGTCGTCTTCGGCGAGACGATTGCGGTACGCGTCATGCAGCGCACCGCGCCATGCCTCGCGACCGTGGCCGTCCGGACGTGCTGCGAGCGTGAATGCGTCCCGCGCCAGATTGACACGTGCGTCGCCGTCCAGACGCTGTGCGTACTCGTCCGCGTCCCGGCGCCAAGCCGGCTGCTCCACTTCGACCAGAAGATCTGCAGGCAGGTGGAACGTGCGCTTCGGCGTATTCGGCGCCTGCACGCCTGCGTCGGCGAGCTTGGCACGCTGCTCGTCCGTCAACGGGGTCGCGCCGTCCAGCACGTCGTCCACCTGATCGAATGGCAGGCCAAGCACGGTGATCAGCGCCTTGGCGTATTCGCCGCGTCCGGGAGTCGTGGAGACCTCGGCTTCCTCGTCCTTCTCGTGCAGCTTCGGCAGGTCGAAGCACATGGCGTGCCATTTGAGCAGGATGACGGTGATGTCATCGCGGTCCTTGACGAACGGGGAATCGTACGCTCCGCTATCGTGGCCACGACGAATCGCATCAGCCTTCTTCGCTAAACGAAGGTTGTCGTTTTCGATGGCCTTGACGGCGCTTTCGGACAGTTCCTTCATCGGCTTATAGAGTAGACGCACCGGAATGAGGGCCTTCAGGCCGGGCCATGCGACCATTTCGATGTCCAATGGCGTGTTGCCGACGACGAGCGAATCGTCGGTCTCGCTGCGCAAGTCGTTCGACAAGGGGATGACGGTGGCCATACGCGGATCGTCATCCACTGCCGTGATGAGCACGTACAGGGAATCTCCATTGGCATAGGCGCTCCACAGCTGCCCCCGCTTCACGCCTTCGTCCAGTTGGTGTTTGATGCGTTCGGGGGAGTCGAGATCGTCGCCGCTGGGCATGGTGATTTCGGGCTCGATGTCTTTCAGCTGATCGTACATACCGAGCAGCTCGGTAAAGGATCGTGTGTTGTTCATGATGTTCAGGCTTTCTGCTCGGGTTGTTGACCTTCAAGGGCGAGCAACGCCCTGCGGATATTCGGATTCTTGCTGTTGAGCAA
This sequence comes from Bifidobacterium sp. LH_426, assembly GCF_056356875.1. Lineage (NCBI taxonomy): Bacteria > Bacillati > Actinomycetota > Actinomycetes > Bifidobacteriales > Bifidobacteriaceae > Bifidobacterium > Bifidobacterium sp. LH_426. The sequence continues at coordinate 79,291 of NZ_JBKEVB010000012.1, read as the reverse complement.
CTTGCCGAGTATCTCCGGATGCTTGTTAAGGTACTTGGTTTTACGTTTTGGCGGGAGAATCTCAAGCGTTTCGGCGAGATCGGTCATCCACTGCTTGTCGTCCCCGCCCTCGATCGTTTCGAGCGCGGCGTCCGCGGCGGACGTGTCGTCCACTGCGAAGTCGATCGGGTTGCCGTCCTCATCCGTCGGATGGGTCACCGTGATATGCTCCTGCACGGCCATGCGGTATCGGACGATTTGGAATACTGAGCCGAGCGGCAACGTGCCCTTCGCTTCATTGAACACTCCTTCCAGCATGTTCTCCATCTGGCCGGGCAGACCGTAGTTCGGATTGCGTTTGCGGTCTGCGTCCTGCAACGCCTTCCTGTCGATGGAGACGGGGTAACGGAGAGCCACCGTCTCCAACTTGGTTTCGGAAACGGCGGAAGGGGTGTGGTATTCGTTCGCATCCAGTCCGTGCGAGTCAAGGTATTCGAAGGACAGTCCCCAGTTTCCGCGGCCGCCCCTCATCCTTTCCTTGCCGGTGGGTTTGCCGCCGCCAAGACGCCCCGCTTCGGGAGCGGTGAAGTCGTTGGTGAACCGGGAATCTCGGCCCATCCGCTTACGCAGCACATCTTTGGCTTTGCCTTCATCGGTGTGCTCGTACATCTTTCTGAACCAGCCCTCCGCGCTGGTCTTGATGAAGCTCACGAACTTGGCGTCGTTTTCGGTCCGGGGGTCATCCATCGCCGCCAGCAGATTGTCCAGACAATCCGCGTAGAACTGGTGTGCGCAATCGCGTGGCGTGTCCGGAGCGCCCTCGGGCAACGTCGGCCTGTACTTTTCGAGCAGTTTTCCGACCTGGTTCTCGATCATGCACAGTGCCAACGGGCCGAACTCGCGCTTCTTCTTGCGGAATGGTGTGGGACCGTTCTTGTCGTAGCGGTATTCGCCGATGAACTCGTCACGATAATACTGGGTCTTCGTTTTATCCCAGTCGTCCGTTCCCTTCCTCTGTCCGGACATGCCGCCTCCTTGCATCGGTATGACTGTCGCCCAGTCTACCGCCCGGATGCATGGCATGCCGTCGGGGCGGAAACGTGTCGCCTCCAGTCGGTCCGATCGCCGTGGCATGGGGTCCTCCAGCATCGGCGTCTCCTTTCCTCGTCGTGTGCGTCATGCTCATGCGTGCCGTGACGGATCCCGCCGTCGTGACGCGCTGTCGGCGATGCGGGCCGTCGCCCGTCGTCTTCGTTTCCGGCGGACACCCCTCTTAACCGGACAACGCGCGCACTGCCGCGAAACGCCGGGGAATGAGGCGTGTCGCGTGTTTTCATCGTATGTCCGGTTAGGGAAGGCGGAACGCACGAACGGTCCGGAACGTCCGAATCGCCGAGACGCAGGAAAGGAACGGCATCATGCTGGACATGTCGAAGAACAAGCACTTCCATCCGATTCCCACCGGGAGGAACCGCAAGCTGGCGCGCATCAAGCTCTGCTATCCGGACAACGCTCCCGGACTGCAGCGTCTGCTCACGGTCCGCACCCGCGAGACGCTCCTCAGGTTTGACGTCGCCCACTTTCGATTCCCGTTGCAGGATGAGAACGGCGCATGGCACGGCAAATGGATCGAACCGTTCACCATCATCGACACGCTCGGATGCATGGTCACGGACGACCGCACGCCGGCGCGCGGGCAGTTCAATATGCGTTTCCTCAAATACCGTCTGCGCAACGGCGTCACGTCGCCGCTGGCGAAGATCAGCTTCCGGGAGGCGATGCCGGGCATGCCCGACTCGCCCGTCACCACGCACGTGGACAAGCTGTGGGACGCGCTCGATCGGGGTGTCGCGATTCGCGACGGTCTGCTCACCGGCAATCCGGACAAATCGCTGGCCGGCAGCTTCGCGATCATTGAGAACACGACCGGCGTCGTGCTTCCCGCGTTCGTCGGCACCGTCATCGAACTCATCGTGGGCGAGGAGAACGCGATGACGATCCGCATCCGCCCCATCGACTCGGACACCGGCGTGGAACACGATCCCACGAACGACTACCACAGCCTCAATGGGCACGAACGCTACGAATCCGAGACCGGCTATTCGGACGCGCAGCTGCGCGCCGACATCGACGCGTGGAGCGAGGAGGTGCGCCGGCTCGTCGCTCTGCGCGACACTCCCGCGTTCGACAAGGGACGCGCCGCGGTCGAACGGCTGCGCGAGGTGACGCGCGACGACGACCGGTGGAACGCGTGAACCGGACGACGGCGACGACCGCGACGGAAACGACGAAGGAAACGATGAAAGGAACGACGATGACGATGGCGATGATGGCCGCGACGGCCACGATGGCTGCGACGATGGCACCGACGGCGACGAAACCCGGACTGCTGCTGCCGGGCGTGCTGTACCTGGACGATGTGTTCGAGGAGTTCAAGCGGGACGATACCGGCCTGCCGCCCATTGAAGACGATGAGGACGGCGGCGACGGGCGCCCCCACTGCGTCTACGAGTCGGGCGGCTACACCGACGAGGACGACGACTTCGCCGACCTGTATGACACGGAACGCAAAAGCGTCTACGGATGCCAGGAGACGCCGGAATACTACATCAAGTCGCTGCTCAAGGATCCGGGCGAGGCCCGCGTGGAGACCTTCTACTACTGCCCGCGTCATTTCGCGCTCAACATCGGCTATCTCGCGGACGTCATGGCGCGTTGCCCGCAGGAATGGGAGATCGACAACTATGTGAACAACGGCGAGATCCCGTTCCGCTTCGCCCTGCAGGACTGGGGTCGCATCGGCAGGTGACGGACGTGTGTGGGTGACTTCTGAAGCGTTGATATTTCCGGTGTGTCGCGCTTTTTTGATGGTTGTCCGGTTATGGATGGTGTAAGGCGGGACGATTCCGGAGCGGATCGTCCACCGCGAGGAGAATCCGCCGGGAACGCCGGCGGGGAAGGAAGATGATTGGAATGAGGTTCCTTGAAACGCTGGGTAGGATCGTATTCGCTGTGGTCATCGGTGCGCTGTTGGTCAATGTCGTGGGGCTGTCGGCGTTCTTCAGCTCTCCTGCTGGCGAGACGTTCGTTAAGGTGTTCAACTACATGACCACCGACTTCATTGCGGACGTCGCCATCGTGATTTTCGATGTGCTGGTCGTGGTCGCATTCTCTGCCGCCCAATATGTGGTGTATCAGATCGTGACGCGGTTGCACCGTCGTGTCGATGGATTTGTCCAAGTACGTCGGGTGTTGGGCATGATGGTGCTTGCGGCGATTCCGATTCTCCAGATCATCATGGGTTGGGGACTGTGGTTCGTCGTCGGTGCCGCAGTACTCAGCTTCGTGTCCGCGGAGGCCATGTTCCTCAGCGAGATGAACGACGACTAGGCGTCTGACATGCGACATGGTGATGACGCGCATGGCGATGCGCCATCGCGAAACCGGTATATATGCATCGGGCGGGGATTGTCCGGTTACGGTGGATGAAGGCAATGGATACGACGGTGCCGCAGATGGGCCGTCGACGGAACGAAAGGAGCCGGCATGAGGGTGTTGCATACCTCCGACTGGCATATCGGGCGCAGGTTCAAGGGCGTGGACCTGCTCGACTACCAGCGCAGGGCGTTGGAATGGCTGATCGACGTGATCGTGCGCGAGCACGTGGACGTGCTGTGCGTGTCCGGCGACGTCTACGACCTGTCCGTGCCATCCGCCGAGTCGATCCGTCTGTTCGATGCGATGTTCGATCGGCTCGGACGACTCGAGATAGATGGTCGACCATTGGAGATCGTCATCACGCCCGGCAACCATGATTCCGCGATCCGTCTCGGTACCGGCGCCGGTCTGATGCGTCCGAACGTGCACGTGCGCTGCGGACTCGACACCATCGCGGAACCGGTGACGGTCACGCGCGGCGGCGACTCGCTCGCCGTGTACGCGTTGCCGTACCTCGACCCGGACACGGCGCGCTCCGGACTCCAGCAACTGTTGGAGCAGGCGGGCGTTGACTATCGCATCCCGCGCTCGCATGAGGGCATGATGCGCGCGGCGATGGAGCTCGTCACACGTGACCTCGCCGACCGGCGCGCCGCCGACCCGCATGTGGCCGCCGTGCTTATGGCGCACGCGTTCATTTCCGGTGCCGCGCCCAGCGACTCCGAGCGGGGCATCGCCGTAGGCGGCGTCGACAGTGTGCCGGCTGGGCTCTTCTCCCATAGCGGTCTCGACTATCTGGCGCTCGGTCATCTGCACCGGCCGCAGCGGGTGAATGTGCCCGACTTGCCCGTCGACGAATCCGTGTTCGGTTTCGACCGCACGCCGCAGGCACGCTACAGCGGGTCGTTGCTCGCCTACTCGTTCTCCGAAAGCCGCGTGCCTCCGGTGAAAGGCAACGGCAAGAGCGTGGTGCTGCTCGACATCGTCGACGGACACGTGGGAAACCTCCGCACATTGGACGTGGAATCCGACGAGCCCGCGTTCGTGCGGCTGGAAGGCACAGTGGACGAGATCCTGGGCGATTCCGCCGCCGCCCATCATGACGACTGGGTATCCGTCACCGTGCACGTCGGCGAATTCCCGCAGGGACTCTACCAGAAGATCGACGACCGGTACGAGCACGCGTTGGAGAAAAACATCGTCTACGACCGGAGCCGTGCGACGACAGGGCGGCGAACCGTGGACCTTCGAACGGCATCCTCCGAAATGGATGTGCTCGAACAGTTCGTGCGACATCAGCTTGGCCGTAAGGCCAATGAGGAGGAGCATCAGGTGCTGGAGGCCGCGTTGGAGGCCGCCCGGGCCAAACATGCCGAGCATGCGGACGGAATCGTATCCAACGATTCCGTGAAGCATACGCAAGGTGCCGTCGCCGATGAGGGCGATGCCGGCGGAACGATGATCGACGGCGTGGAGAAGGAGGACTGACATGAGGCTCATCGCCATGAAATTCCGCGGGTTCGGCCCGTACAAGGGCGAATACGCCATCGACTTCGCCGCGTTGACCCGCTCGCGCATGTTCCTCATCGACGGGGAGACCGGAGCCGGTAAGACCACGATTCTCGACTGTCTCACGTTCGCCCTGTACGGCAACATCTCCGGCAACGAGAAGGACACGTTGGACGCCGGAGGCGACGGGCAGCGCGTCCGCTCCCGGTTCCTCACAGGCGAACGGACCGAAACCTACGTCGATCTGATCTTCCGGTCCGGCGATGATTACTACGAGGTGCGACGCACCCCGAAATACGACCAGCCGAAAACCCGCGGCGACGGGTTCACCCCACATAACGCCACCGGCAAGCTCATGAGAATCGATTGCGGCATCGCCGCTCTGGCCGAGGCTCCGGGCAATGATCCGGAACGGTACTTCGCCTACGCGGAGGAAGCCGGTCACGCCGAGGCGATCACCTCGCGCGCCGGTGACGTGCGTCCGGAGATCACGCGGATCATCGGGTTGGATCGGGAACAGTTCTCGCGTACCATCATGCTCGCGCAAGGCCAGTTCGCCATGTTCCTGTCCCTGAATCCGGAAAAGCGCACCGAGCTCGTCGAGGACCTGTTCGGCGCGACCATCTACGAGGACATCCAGACCGAGCTCGCGGAGCGCCGCAAAAGCATGAGGGCCGACGTGGAGAAAGAGGGGATTCGTCTCGTCGGTGGCATCGCCACGGCCAAGGCCACAGCCGCGCGCATCCTCGAGCAACAGGGCGCTACGGAAAAGGACGGCATCCAGCTGGAGGATGGCGGCGGGCCGGAGAACAAGCTGGATATCCTGTCCAATGTGCGATGGGGACTCGACCGTGAGGATGCCAGCAGACTCGCCTATCCCGCGCGCGAGCCGGATGAGATCCGACACAGCCTCCGTGATGTCGCATTCGGCGTCGACGCCGAATGCGATGCGCTGGTACGCGACGGCGAAACGAGGGATACGCAGGCCCGACGGGCGCTCGACCTCGCGCGGGCGCGACAGACGGACGCCGAAACGCTGCGGGACGCGGCGGCGCGTGAACTGCGCGACATCCAGGCGCTGCACGATGTGCAGGCGGACGATTCCGCCATCGAACGATCCCGCCATGATCTGGCGCGAGCCATCGAAGCGCAGCCCATTCTCGACCTCGACAGGGAAGCCGGTGCACTGCAGGTCGAACAGCAGCGTCTCGCCGAGCAAAACGCGACGCTGCGACGGCAGCTGGACCAGCTGACGGATCGGAACAATCTGGAACGCCGACGTGAACAGGCGCTTCAGACCGCCGCAGGCGCCGAAGCGGCCCGCGCCGATCTGGAACGCGCCGACACGCATGAACAGCTCGTCGCCGCCGCCGAACGGGCGGCAACGCAACACGAGCAGGCGAAGCAGGAGCTCGACCGGGCGCGCGCCGTCGCCGAACAGGCGCAGCAGGCATCGGACGAACTGCCGGATCCCGAAAACGTCGAGCGGGAACTGCAGCAGATCGCCGAACAGTTGGGCGGCGAACAAGGCCTCCACGCGCAGCTCGACCAGGCCAAACGCATACTCGGACACGCGCGGCAGGCCGAACGGCTCACGGAGGAAACGCCCGCGCTCGAACGGCGACGGGACGAGGCGGAAGCCGCGCACCATGCCGCGGAACGCACCCTGCAAAGCGCCGAAGACGCCATCAGACGAGCGGGCGCCGCCCGATACGCCGCAACGCTCGAAGACGGCGAACCCTGCCCGGTGTGCGGCAGCACCGATCATCCACATCCCGCCGTCATGCCCGACGACGCGGCCGACGCCCAGGAGATCGCCGAACTGAAACGCCGCGTCGCCGACAAACAAGCCGCGGCGGAACAAGCGCGAACCGCGCTGCGCGAAGCCGAACGGGACCTCGACTCGCATCGCGAGCACAGCGAGGGACTCGACGTCGAACAGGCCGAGAAACGAATCACCGAGCTCGAAACCGCCGTCGACGCGCTGGACATGGCGCGCGCAAGACGCGACGAGCTGCGCGATATCCGGAAGACCATCGCCGCCGCCACACAGGCGGCGCAACAAGCGTGGACCGCGCTCGCCGCAGCCGAAGCGAAGGAGACCGAGACGGGCAACGCCGCGAACACCGCCGCCGAACACGCCGAAGGACACACCAAGACCAGCGTCGCCGAAGAGCGGGCCGCCGCCCGTGCACGACTGGACGAAGCCAAAGCGCAGGAACGGGAGGCGGCACGGCTCAAACGTGCCATCGACGAACGAGACGAACTGGAACGCCGGCACACGCAGGCCCAAGCCCAAGCGGACGCCGCCGCACGCAACGCCGGTGAAGCGCAGACGAAACGCGACCACGCGCTCAAGGGAAGCGCACACTTCACCACCATCGACGAAGCGGCCGCCGCCGGACTGGACGAGCGGGAACGCGTCGACCTCCAACAGCGCATCCGCCGCCACGAGGACGCGTTGCACACGGCCACAGCCAATCTCGCACGGTCGCGCAACGAGCTGAAAGAAGCCCTCGCCGGCATCGGCGAAGACGGCATGCGCGAGCTGGGCGTCATCGCATCCGCCGCCACCGCATACACGGAGGCCGGCGAGCCGACGCCACTGGGCGAAGCGATCGCCGCCATCGACACGGACGCGCTGGCCGCCGCCGTGCAGGAAGCCGAACGGCACGCCGCCGAAACCGGTCGCCGCGTCGGCGCGCTCACCACGCTCGGACAGGACTGGCGGACGCAGGCGGAACGAATGGAACGGGCGGCCGGCCAGTGGGCGCGGCGGACCGCACGGTTCGCGCCGCTGGAGCGCATGGCCGCCCTCGCCAACGGCGACAAAAGCGCGTCAGGCGCCGCCAACCGGCTCACGCTCATCACCTACGCCGTCACCGAACGGTTCCGCGACGTGCTCGACCGCGCCAACGAACTATTGGGCGACATCCAAGGCGGCATCTACGAGCTGCGGCTCGTCGACGACGCCATCGCCACGGGCAACAGGAAAACCGGACTCGACATCACCGTATTCGACCGGCGCACCGAACAGACCCGCAACCCCGGCACCCTCTCCGGCGGCGAGACGTTCTTCGTCTCCCTCGCGCTGGCGCTGGCGCTCGCCGACATCATCCAGGCGGAGAACGGCGGCATCAGCATGGACACGCTGTTCGTCGACGAAGGCTTCGGCACCCTCTCGCAGGACTACCTCGCCGACGTGATGGACATGCTGCGCCGCATCAGCCGCACCCGCGACGTGGGCATCATCTCCCACGTCGACTGGCTCAAAGACCAGATCGCCGAACGCATCAGCGTCAGCCGCGTCACCCCCGACGGGGAAAGCCGATTGGAGGTGATAGCCTGAAGCCGGCACACGGCAGGAAGGCGGAACGCATATGACCGACCGGAAGACACTCATCCTCGACCTCGACACGGGCATCGACGACACGCTCGCCATCGCCTACGCGCTTGGCAGCCCCGACGCCGAACTCATCGGCATCACCGGCACCTACGGCAACGTGACCGTCGCGCAGGGCGTGCGCAACGCGCTCGCCGTCACCGAACTGTTCGGACACCCCGACATCCCCGTGCACCGGGGCGTCGGCCATCCGATCGCCGCCGACGAGACGAACGGCGGCGACGGCACGTTCACCGTGAGCCGCGGCTCCGCGTTCATCCACGGGCGCAACGGCATCGGCGAAGTCGACATCCCGGATCCCACGCGTGAAGCCGCGACGGAACCGTCCGTCGACTTCATCATCGACGCGGCGGAAACCTACGGCAAGGACCTGTGGCTCGTGCCGACCGGCGCGATGACCACCATCGCCGCCGTACTCGAACGCGAGCCGCGCATCGGAAGCATGATCGGCGGCATCGTGATGATGGGCGGCGCGCTCACCGTCCCCGGCAACGTGAACGCGTGGACGGAGGCGAACATCGCGCAGGATCCGGAGGCCGCCGACCGCATCTTCCGGTCCGGCGCGCACGTGACGATGATCGGGCTCGACGTGACCATGCAGACGCTGCTCACGAAACGCGAGACCGAGGTCTGGCGCGAGACCGGCACACCGGCCGGACGGTTCCTCGCCGACATGACCGATTACTACATCGACGCGTACGCGGTCAGCGCGCCCGGCATGGGCGGCTGCGGGCTGCACGACCCGCTCGCCGTGGCCGTCGCGCTCGACCCGACGCTCGTCACCACGCTGCCGATCAACCTCAAAGTCGACCTGGACGGGCCGACGCGCGGACGCACCATCGGCGACTACGACCGGCTCAACACGGCCGAGAAGACCGTCGACGCCGCGGTCGGCGTGGACGTCTCCCGCTTCCTCGACGCATTCACGACGCGCGTCGGCGCCGTCGCGGCGGGGGAGCGGTAGGCGGCGCGAACCGCCGCGTGAGGCACGGCACGTGTGGCGGCATGCCTCACACGGCACGGCATGCGGCATGGCATGCGGGCGCGGGACGCGGCGTCTGAGACGCGTCTTGCGCCGGGCATGCGGCGTGCTACGATGTGCAACCGAAGTCAAGGCGTCGATCCGTCATCAGCGGGGAGTCTTCGGAAGAACGGCGTGGATTCATGATTCGCGCTTACTAGAACCGACGGGATCGGCCCGACACAGCCGAACTCAAGCGGTCGCGACGTGACGGGCGTCTCCTGGAGACGCGAATCCACGCGCGGCAAGCGAGGTGGTACCGCGGTGGCGGTGCCGGCGGGACGCACGCACGTCGCCAAGGCGACGGCGTGGGAACGCCGGGACCAAAGTCGTCCTCGTAAAGAACCAACGACGCATTACGAGGAGCCACACGGTGAGCGACAACGTATATCCCAAGGCGAACGAGGGCGGCGAGACCGCGCACGTCGCGCCGAACCCCAGCTTCCCCCACATGGAGGAGACCGTCCTCGACTACTGGGACAAGGACGACACCTTCCAGAAGTCGGTGGAACGCAACCCCTCCGGCGACCACAGCCAGAACGAGTTCGTGTTCTTCGACGGCCCGCCGTTCGCGAACGGCCTGCCGCACTACGGCCACCTGCTGACCGGCTATGCGAAGGACGTGATCCCGCGCTACCAGACCATGAAGGGCCGCAAGGTCAACCGCGTGTTCGGCTGGGACACGCACGGCCTGCCCGCCGAGCTCGAAGCGCAGAAGGAGCTCGGCATCGACTCGGTCGACCAGATCGAGAAGATGGGCATCGACAAGTTCAACGACGCCTGCCGCGCCTCCGTGCTCAAGTACACGCACGAATGGCAGGACTACGTGCACCGCCAGGCCCGTTGGGTGGACTTCGAGCACGGCTACAAGACGCTGAACATCCCGTACATGGAGTCGGTGATGTGGGCGTTCAAGCAGCTGTACGACAAGGGCCTCGCCTACCAGGGCTACCGCGTGCTGCCGTACTGCCCGAAGGACCGCACGCCGCTGTCCGCGCACGAGCTGCGCATGGACGCCGACGTGTACCAGGACCGTCAGGACACCACCGTCTCCGTCGCCGTCAAGCTGCGCGATGAGGACGCCTACGCCGTGTTCTGGACCACCACCCCGTGGACCGTCCCCACCAACTTCGCGATCGTCGTCGGTGCCGACATCGACTACGTCGAGGTCAAGCCTAACGAAGGCAAGTACGCGGGCAAGAAGTTCTACTTCGGCAAGGCCCTGCTGCCGCACTACGAGAAGGAGCTCGGCGAGAACTACGAGATCGTGCGCGAGCTCAAGGGCGCCGAGCTGGAGGGCCGCCGCTACTGGCCGGTCTTCCCGTACTTCGCCGGCGAGAAGGCCGAGACCGAAGGCAACGTGCCCGGTCCGAACGGCTACACGATCTTCACCGCCGACTACGTCGACACCGTCGAGGGTACCGGCCTCGTCCATCAGGCCCCCTACGGCGAGGACGATATGAACACGCTCAACGCGAAGGGCGTCAAGAGCACCGACGTGCTCGACGAGGGCTGCCGCTTCACCGCGCAGTGCCCCGACTACGAGGGTCTCTACGTGTTCGACGCGAACAAGCCGATCCTGCGCGACCTGCGCAACGCGTCCGGCCCGCTCGCCGAGATCCCCGAGGAGCGCCGCGCCATCCTCTTCCAGGAGAAGAGCTACGTGCACTCCTACCCGCACTGCTGGCGCTGCGCCACGCCGCTCATCTACAAGCCGGTAAGCTCCTGGTTCGTGTCCGTCACGAAGATCAAGCCGCGTCTGCTCGAACTCAACCAGCAGATCAACTGGATTCCGGACAACGTGAAGGACGGCCAGTTCGGCAAGTGGCTCGCCAACGCGCGCGACTGGTCGATCTCCCGCAACCGCTTCTGGGGCTCCCCGATCCCGGTGTGGGTGTCCGACGACCCGAAGCACCCGCGCGTCGACGTGTACGGCTCGCTCGAGGAGCTGAAGGCCGACTTCGGCGACTACCCGCGCGACAAGGACGGCAACATCAACATGCACCGTCCGTGGATCGACAACCTGACCCGTCCGAACCCGGACGACCCGACCGGCAAGTCCACGATGCGCCGCATCTCCGACGTGCTCGACTGCTGGTTCGAATCCGGCTCCATGTCGTTCGCGCAGTTCCACTACCCGTTCGAGAACAAGGAGAAGTTCGAGCAGCACTTCCCGGCCGACTACATCGTCGAATACATCGGCCAGACGCGCGGCTGGTTCTACCTGCTGCACGTGATGGCGACCGCCCTGTTCGACCGTCCGGCGTTCAAGAACGTGATCTGCCACGGCATCGTGCTCGGCTCCGACGGTCAGAAGATGTCGAAGCACCTGCGCAACTACCCGGACGTGAACGGCGTGTTCGACAAGTACGGTTCCGACGCGATGCGCTGGTTCCTCATGTCGTCGCCGATTCTGCGCGGCGGCAACCTGATCGTCACCGCCGAGGGCATCCGCGACACGGTCCGCCAGGTCATGCTGCCCGTGTGGAGCTCCTACTACTTCTTCACCCTGTACGCGAACGCCGCCGGCTACGACGCGCGCCAGCTGAAGCCTGAAGAGGTCGCGTCCCTGCCGCAGCTGGACCGCTACCTGCTGGCTCGCACCCGCCGTCTCGTGCTCGCCGCCGAAAAGTCGCTCAACGAGTTCGCGATCTCCGACGCGTGCGACGCCGCATCCGACTTCATCGACGTGCTCACCAACTGGTACATCCGCAACAGCCGTGACCGCTTCCTCGCCAAGGACGAGAACGCGTTCAACACGCTGTACACGGTGCTCGAGGCGTTCATGCGCGTGCTCGCGCCGCTCGCCCCGATGGAGGCCGAGTCCGTGTGGCGCGGCCTGACCGGCGGCGAGTCCGTGCACCTGGCCGACTGGCCGTTCGTCGTGGACGAGAAGACCGGCGAGGACACCGAGCTGGGCCGCGTGCTCGTCGACGATCCGGCGCTCGTCGCGGCCATGGAGAAGGTGCGCGAGGTCGTCTCCGGCACCCTGTCGCTGCGCAAGGCCGCGAAGATCCGCGTGCGCCAGCCGCTCTCCAAGCTCACCGTGGTCGCCGAGGACGTGGACGCCGTGCGCGCCTACGCCGAAGTGCTCAAGTCCGAGCTCAACGTGAAGGACGTGGAGTTCTGCACGCTGGAGGACGCCGCCTCGCAGGGCCTCAAGATCGTGCACGAGCTGCGCGTCAACGCGCGCGTCGCCGGCAAGCGCCTGCGCAAGGACGTTCAGTTCGCAATCAAGGCGTCCAAGTCCGGTGATTGGCACGTCGACGCCGCGACCGGTGCGCCGGTCGTCGAGACGCCGTCCGGCGAGATCGCGCTTCAGGATGGCGAGTACGAGCTGATCAACCGCGTGGAGGAGAAGGACGCCGCCGAGGAGGCCGTGTCCGTGTCCGCCGCGCTGCCGACCGGCGGCTTCGTGATTCTCGACACCGCGCTCACCCCCGAGCTGGAGGCCGAAGGCTACGCGCGCGATGCGATCCGCGTCGTGCAGGACGCCCGCAAGTCCGCCGGCTTCGACGTGGCCGACCACATCGCGCTCAAGCTCACCGTGCCGGCGGACGCCGTCGCCAAGGTCGAGCGGTTCCGCGACCTGATCGCCGCGGAGACCAAGGCCGACGTGCTCGACGTGGTCTCGGGTGAGGAGCTCGCGGCTGAGGTGGCGAAGGCGTGAGGCTTGCGATTACGGCGATGATTGCAGCGCGTGCATGACGTGCGCGACACGCGTGACACGCCGATGAATTGGCTTGATTAAGCCGATATTGAGAAATCCGGATGTCTTGGAGACAGGGCATCCGGATTTTTCTTTTGTTTTTTCCGGTGTATATGTACCGGTGCGCTGGGGGTAAACTTACATTGGAATGAGCAACGTAGATTATTCGTCACTTCGGATGGAGGTCATCAATGGAGGGCAACGGCGTCAGGATAGGCTCCACGGGTGAGCTATTGGCTCGTAAGGATGATAACGGCAATGTACAGACATTGTTCGACCATCTGCATAATGCCGGTGAATTGGCGGCGGCTTTCGAATCCCGAAGTGTCGTGACTGCTCGTACGGCGGGACTGCTGCATGATGAAGGGAAAGCCACCCAAGCATTTCAAAATTACCTGTTGTATGGAGACGGACGACGTGGCGAAGTGATTCATGCGTGGCAGGGGGCCTTTACCATCAACGCCCAACCGGTTGACGGTCCTGCCGGAGCCATGACCCAAGAGATGCTTGAACTTGCTATAGCGAACCATCATGGTTGCCTGCCGGATTGTATCAGCTCCGAAAGAGACAGCCCGTTCTTCGACAAAATGTCCGATGAGAATAAGGCAGAGGAACGCTACCATTATCAGGAGGTGCTCGGCCATGAGTCCTCCTTGAGACTCGACGCACAGGACAATTTTGCGCAGAGTGCCGCTGAATCGGCGGGACTGTTACAGGTGATGAGGGACTGCGTCTCCAAGCTTCATTCGCGGAGGCAGGCATGTAGTTCCATGGACTTTTACCTGGGACTGTATGAGAAGTATTTGTATTCCAGGCTCGTCGATGCCGATCGACTGGATGCGGCGCATTTTGAGTCGCACCGAGCTTATGCACCGAACACTCCGGATTGGGAGGAACTGATCCGACGTCTGGAAACCCATCTCGAAGGATTGGACGCGTCGAAGCCCATTAATCGGATTCGGTCTCGTATATCAGAGGACTGCCTTAAAGCCAGCGAGCGAACGACGGGCATCTACCGGCTCGGAGTGCCTACCGGCGGTGGCAAGACCCTCGCATCACTGCGGTTTGCGTTGCATCATGCGGCGAAAACCGGCAAGAAACATATCATCTACGTCATTCCGTACTTGTCGATTACCTCGCAGACCGTGGAGGTCTTCCGTAAATTCCTCGACCTGAAGGATGATGATAGCGACGTGCTGCTGGAACACTACTCAAGCGTCATGAAAGACGATGATCGGAAGGAGGAGCGGCGCAAACTCGCCGCAGAACGTTGGGATAATCCGATCATCGTGACGACGATGGTGCAGTTCTTGGAAACCGTGATGTCTGCGCGTGCATCGAAGTTGCGCAAGTTCCACAACATGGCGGACAGCGTCATCATCTTCGACGAGATACAGGCGCTTCCCACCAAGACAATCAATTTGTTCAACGAGATAGTAAGTTTCCTGTCCGGTATTCTGGACTCCACGATACTGCTATGCTCGGCCACGCAACCGTTGCTGGAACATACCGAGCGTGGGAATCTACTGCTCTCTGATGGTCCTGATTTGATCGGACGGTCAAACGACTATGAGAAACAACTTCGGCGTACCAATATCATCGCATCATCGGAGACGGTGACGATTGATGAACTGGCCTCGATTATTTTCGATAAAGCCCAAGAGAACGGTAACTGCCTGGCGATTGTCAATCTACGGTCCGAAGCTAGGAAACTGTATGATACAATCAGCGATTTGAATGAAACGCTTGACGAGAACAAGCGATTCACCATAGTGCATCTAAGCACATCCATGTGTGGACGGCATCGGAAGGATCGATTACAGGAACTTCGGATATCGCTTAAAAAGAATCGTCCTGTCATCTGCCTGAGCACCCAGCTGATCGAGGCCGGTGTGGATGTGTCATTCGCTTGCGTGGTTCGTGCGATGGCTGGTCTCGATAGCATTCTTCAGGCTGCGGGGCGTTGCAATCGCAACGGTGAATCGAAAGAGCCGAAGAACGTCTATGTATATCCAATCGCGGATGAACGGGGGCTTGACCGATTGCAGGACATCAAACTCGGCAAAGCCATCACCCAGCAACTCATTCATGAGCATCCTGATGCCGATTTGATGTCCGAAGCGATGATTGCCGAATACTATCGGTTCTATTTGGATCAGCAGAAGAGTGAGACGATGGACTACAAGTTGGGTACTGGTGAGACCGCCTATGATTTGCTGTCGACCAATCGGAATCGACGGAAAGAGTATGAGGATCGGAAGAGACATAAGTATTCGCATATATTCGCCCAGGCGTTCAAGACGGTGAGTGACGACTTCCATGTCATTGCCAAGGAGACCACGGATGTGGTGGTACAGTATGGGAAGGCGAAGGAGCTGATCGATCGACTGGGTGAGGAGGATCTGACCACACAGATTAAGATACTACGACAGCTGCAGGATTATTCTGTATCATTGTTTGGCAACGAATTCAAAACGTTGGATGAAAGTGGGTGTATTGGCATTGCCAACAAGGAATTCGGCGTTAGGGTGCTGAATAAGGAGAACTACAGCACGGATTATGGTGTCGTGCTCAATGCGGATATGCCTTTTCTTTCTATGTAAGCAGGTGATTATGCGGAAACAACGAAACTCGATTGAGTATGAAGTATATGGGGACTATGCGCTCTTCTCGGATGCTGCGACGCGGATTGGTGGCGAAAAGATCTCATATCAGGTGCCCACTTATCAAGCGTTGAAAGGCATTACGGAAAGCATTTATTGGAAACCCACGCTGGTGTGGGTCATTGATGCGGTGCGTGTGATGAACAAGATACAGACCGAGGGAAAAGGCGTCCGGCCAATCAAGATGAACGGCGGCAATGAACTGTCGTACTATACCTATCTCAAGGATGTTCGATACCAGGTGCTTGCCCATTTCGAATGGAATGAGCAGCGTCGTGATCTCATACCTGATAGAGATGAAAACAAGCATCATAATATCGCCAAACGCGCTGTGGATCGTGGGGGGCGCCGCGACGTCTTTCTTGGCGCACGGGAATGCCAGGCGTATGTCGAACCATGCGGCTTCGGGTCGGGGGCTGGTTTCTATGATGAGTATAGCGAATGGGACATGGGCTACATGGCGCATGGTTTCACATACCCCGACGAGAATCCGAACCATGATTTCATGGTCCGTTTCTGGCACCCAATTATGCGCAACGGCATCATCGAGTTCGAGCGACCGGATTCCGACAAGCTTGATTACCGAACGATCCGTGAACGACAGTCGGTCAAGAGCTTCGTAATCGGTGAGAATATCAGTCTGGCGGAGGAGTGAGCGATGAGTCTTTGGTCAAGTCTGCTGCAGACCTATGATGCGGTACAGGATGTTGCAGGAATCGCCCCCGTCAATCCTGATGGGACCCTGGATACGAGAAAGACGTTGTTACCGGTGTATCACACCACGATGAAGACGCAGCTATGCGTCACCATCGATCAGGACGGCAGTCTGGTGAATATCGAAAAAGACCGCAAGGCTTTTGATATCATCATCCCCTGCACGGAACAATCAGCTGGCCGATCAGGGCGGAATCCCAAACCGCATCCGTTGTGTGATCAGTTGCAGTACATCGACAGCAAATACGATACAGCCAAGTATCGGCAGTATATGGAACAGCTTGCCGAATGGAAAGATGGCAATATCAAGTTGAATGCCGTCTACCGGTATCTTGAATATCATAGCGTCATCGATGATGCCCGTGCCAAGGGAGTGACAATCCAGGAAACCAAGGACGGTAAACTCGGCGTCCGGTTTGTGGTATGGTCAGGAGACCACAGCCCGGAGACGTGGCAGGATCCCGCGATTCGTTCCCTGTGGATACGGTATCAGGAACATCAGGGAAAACGCCTCGGAACCGACATGCTGGGCGGCGAGCTACGCAAGCCTTCCGCCAATTTCCCGAAGAACATCGTCAGCGTCAACGGGAATGCCAAGCTCATCTCCGCGAACGACAAGACTAACTTCACTTTCCGCGGACGATACATCGATCGTGGTGAAGCCCTGAGCATCGATACACTGACCTCGCAGAAAGTGCACTCGACATTGCGGTGGTTGGTGAACAACAACGGCACTCTCACCGATACGCAGGACATCGTGGTATGGGCGGTCGACAAACAGCCGACCGAGCATATCGTCGATTACTCAGGCAATTCATACGACGTCTATGAGGGACTGTCTGACTTCTACTACCTCGATGATGCAGAGGAAAGCGATAGCCTGACCGATGGGGAGAAACTCAGCGCCGCTCGTTCTCAGGTGGATGCCAATTACGCCGACTATTTGGGCAAATTGCTGAGGGAATACGGTGGGAAATCTGCTCTCGATGCGATTAAGGAACACGGTCGTCGTATAGTCGTGGCAATTTTCGATGCCGCAACCCCTGGAAGACTGAGCGTCACGTTCTACCGGGAATTGGCCGAAGATGAATACATCGAAAACGTGATTCGATGGCATGAGGATTCCGCGTGGAACCTCACTCGGTTTGAATCGTCAACCGACAGTGGCCATCCGAAGACAAGAGAAGGAAAGGAAGCTCCGAACTCGGAACCCAAGCTGATTGGTTACATTGGGGCTCCGTCATTCAGAGACATCATCAACTGCGTGTATGACAGTGACGATCGCAGTGGGGTTGGGTATACCAAATTCGCCAAGAAAATCAAGAAACAGCTTGTTGAGTGCATGTTTGGCAACAACTGTTTGCCGCAGTCGTTGCTGCATGCCGCATTCCGCCGGGTCGTCCGTCCGCAAAGCTACACGGTTAGCAAGAATTATCGTAAAAACGAGACGACATGGCGGCGTGATTTAGAAGTCGCATGCAGCATGTGGAAAAAACATTTCATCGAACAGGAGCGGCGACGTCTCCCTGGAACGGAAAGGAATACGATGGCTTTACTGGAATTGGACGTTAACCGTAGGGATAGGGACTACTTATACGGCCGACTTTTAGCGCTTGCAGACAGTTTCGAGTATAGGGTGTTGAAAAACCAGCAGAAGCGAAACGGTGCATCGAGCAGGCCGACGAACGCGATACGGCTGATGAACAGTTTTTCGGCTAAACCGTTCGTTACTTGGGGTAATCTGTGGAATCAGCTTCAGCCCTACCTGAAAAATACATACACGCAGTCCCCGTCGGTCGCGAAAAGCTTCCAGGATGATATCGACTGTGTGATTAACACATTCAAACCAGGAGACTTCGAAGACAATCATGCTCTGTCGGCGTTGTTCCTGCTCGGCTACTCCCATGAGCGTAAATATCTGATGGATCAGGCGCGCAATAAGGGAAACAAGTCTCAGACAACTGAAACCAATGAAGGAGAATGACCCATGACCACTTTGCAGAATAGGATTGATTTCGTGGTGGTGTTTTCTGTGGAGAACGCCAATCCGAATGGCGACCCCCTGTCGGGCAACCGTCCCCGTATGACTTCCGATGGCCGCGGCGAGGTGTCCGATGTCGCATTGAAGCGTAAGATTCGTAATCGCCTGCAGGATGCCGGGGAACGCATCTTCGTGCAGTCTGCCGATCGTGCCGATGACGGGGCGCGCTCGTTGTCCGAGCGTATGCAGTTGTTTCTGAAGACGTTGGATAAGGACGAGCAGAATCAGAGAGGTGTAGTCGCTTGGAAGGCCTGCGAACGGTGGATCGATGTTCGTGCTTTCGGCCAGGTGTTCGCCTATAAGAAGACCCAGAAGAACGGCAAGGACAGCGGCGTCGACTCCGTATCCTTGGGCGTTCGTGGGCCGGTGTCCATTCAGCCTGCTTTCTCGCTGGGAGAGATTTCGATTGACGATATCCAGATCACCAAGTCCGTGAACAGTGAGACCACGGAGAACGATGTAAAGTCGTCTGACACCATGGGTATGAAATATCGCGTCTCAGGTCGCGCGGTATATGTGACACGTGGCAGTATCAGTCCCCAGCTCGCGGAGAGGACCGGGTTCTCCGACGAGGATGCGGAGAAGGTCAGGGAGGCTCTGATTACCCTTTTCGAAAACGACGAGAGCTCCGCACGCCCGGCTGGCTCGATGGAGGTGCTCAAAGTTGTGTGGTTCAAGCACGACAACAAGGGTGGCCAGTTCTCGACGGCCAAGGTCCATCGTGCCGTAATGGTCGATGCCGATGCTGATTCCGATCATATTGTTCAAGTTCATGATGATGAGATTCCAGGACTGCATTATGACATATTCCCAGTTGAGAAAAGGAATTAGTGCATTTGCTCCCTAGATAGCTGTTAGAGGTCTGAATTGGGTATTGTGCAAGGAGGCTGACATGAAAGAGCTGGTGGATTATCCTGATGACGATTGGCTGGCTCTTTCCGGCCTCCAGCACTTCGCATTCTGCAGACGGCAATGGGCGCTGATTCATATTGAGCAGCAATGGCAAGATAACTATCTGACCACTGCCGGATCATTGGAACATGAGCGTGCACATGACTACGGCGAGTCGGAAACCCGTGGTGATCTGCTTGTCATGCGAGACCTACGCGTGTTCTCGCGGAGAATGGGCATCACAGGTGCCTGCGATGTAGTCGAATTCCGCAAATCCCCTGAGGGAGTGCCTCTACATGGAAGAGATGATACTTGGTTGCCTTACCCTGTGGAATACAAGCGCGGCAGACCCAAACAGCAGGATGCCGATCGGCTTCAGCTATGCGCCGAAGCCATGTGCTTGGAAGAAATGCTGGCATGTTCGATTCCCGAAGGCGCGCTGTTCTATCAGCAGACGAAGCATCGGGAGCGGGTTTGCTTTGATGCGTCGTTGAGAGAGCGAATCGTTGCAATGACTCATGAGATGCACGATTTACTCAATCGAGGGCACACGCCAAAGGTCAGACCATCGAAGTCTTGCCGTGCGTGCTCGTTGCGTGACATCTGCCTGCCTAAGTTGGTCAAAACGCAATCCGCCAGACAATTCATCGAAGATACGTTACTGGTGGAAAGCAAGAAGGGGAGTGCTGAAAATGAGACGATTGCTTAACGCATTATATGTCACCAGTGAAGATGCCTATCTGTCCTTAAAGAACGATAATGTCGTCGTGCAGCGAGAGGATTCTACACTTGGTGAAATCCCCCTTAGATCCTTGGATGGCATCATGAGCTTCTCCTATAAAGGGGCTTCGCCGGCGCTGATGGGCAAGTGCGCCGAATTCGGTGTGGGGCTTTCATTCTTTTCGCCAAGAGGACGATACTATTGCTCCGTTCTTGGCGAAAAGAGTCGCAATGTTCTCCTTCGGCGGGAACAGTTCCGCTTCGCGGATGATGGGAGCATGTCCTTGTCCTATGCTCGATCATTCATCATTGGGAAAATATACAATTGTCGTTGGGTTCTCGAACGCACCAAACGCGATCATGCATTGCGTGTCAACGGTGAGCGTATAGCTGCGCAAAGTGAACGGTTGCGTCAAGCGTTGTTGAATGTTCATGACTGTACGTCCATCGAGGAGCTACGTGGCATAGAAGGGTTAGCCGCCAAAGACTACTTCTATGCTTTTGATGATTTGATTCTTCGTGACAAAGATGATTTCTTCTTCCAAGAACGAAGCCGCAGGCCTCCCTTGGATAGAATGAACGCGCTGTTGTCGTTTGTGTACTCCTTGTTGACAAGCGATTGCCTTGCGGCATTGCAAGGGGTTGGTCTCGATCCTTATGTGGGCTTCCTGCATGTTGATAGGCCGGGAAGAGCATCTCTGGCTTTGGATTTGGTCGAGGAGTTTCGCCCTGCCGTAGCTGATCGATTCTCATTGACGTTGGTCAATACCGGAGCAATCAAGTCTTCACAATTTGTAATACGCGAGAACGGTGGAGTCTTTCTTTCTGATAACGGTCGAAAAACCGTGCTTGCAGCATGGCAGAAGAGAAAGCAGGAGGTGATCACTCATCCATTTCTTGGTGAGAAAATAGAATGGGGATTGGTGCCGTATGTTCAGTCTTTGTTGCTGGCTCGAGCTGTTCGTGGTGATTTGGATGCCTATCCGCCGTTCATGTGGAAATGAATATATGGTTATGTGAGAATAGTGGAATATAGTGGTTTTGGAACCAGGGTGTGACGTGAGATGATGGTTATTATTGCATATGATGTCAATACGGAAACGTCAGAAGGCAGACGGCGACTGCGAAATGTGGCGAAAACATGTATGAAATATGGGCAACGAGTGCAGAATAGTGTCTTTGAGTGTTCGGTGTCTCCTTCCGACTATCTGATACTTAAGCATGATTTAGCGCAAATTATTGACGAAGAATTTGATAGCTTGCGTTATTATAATCTTGGTTCAAATTATTTTGGGAAAATTGAATATTGCGGTAGACGGCGTCATGTGCCGGTTGATGAGGTAATGATGCTCTAAGCGTCTGTTGGCGATGCTGTCATTGATGAGGGTGAGCGTGCCTTGTATCGCTCGCCTGTGGCGATGGTGCGAAAGACGAGCTCTCATTGCAAGGGCGACCTTTCGCACCATCGAAAAGAGGTTCTTGAGGGGACAATCGTGTTCTCTGTGCTGCTTGATAACTGAATAGTGGACATTTTGTATGTAGTTTTGAATGTTGCCTTCCTGGTCTGGGCTTTGTGGAATCGGGTTGGCGGTGTGTGCGTTATGCTAGAGCGTGGATTTAGGCGCAAGTTCCACATCGTGGAATATGTTGTCCAATTCCGCAGTCGCCCCTCTCGCGAGGGGCGTGGATTGAAATACGCACCAGCTGTGCACCGTGCGGTACCGCCCATGTCGCCCCTCTCGCGAGGGGCGTGGATTGAAATGCTGTCGGTCTTGGAGGCTTGCAGGCAGTCCAGCGTCGCCCCTCTCGCGAGGGGCGTGGATTGAAATATCATCATGGCGGACAAGATTCGTACCCTGGGACGTCGCCCCTCTCGCGAGGGGCGTGGATTGAAATGTACTGGCCGCCAAGTCGAACTCCTCGGGATGCGTCGCCCCTCTCGCGAGGGGCGTGGATTGAAATAAGGACATGGTGCGCGCCGGCACGAAACCCGTGCGTCGCCCCTCTCGCGAGGGGCGTGGATTGAAATGATATCGAGGCGGACGACAGCAAGGCGAACGCCGTCGCCCCTCTCGCGAGGGGCGTGGATTGAAATTGCAAGGGTTGGATGGTGTGAGCCAGCCGGCGGTCGCCCCTCTCGCGAGGGGCGTGGATTGAAATTCTGGAAGCGCATGCAGAAGCAGGGGCCGACATCGTCGCCCCTCTCGCGAGGGGCGTGGATTGAAATTCAAACTACAGCAGCAATGCGCAGTCGCATTGAGGTCGCCCCTCTCGCGAGGGGCGTGGATTGAAATGTTATAGATATGCGCGTCTTGATATGCGTTCGCGGTCGCCCCTCTCGCGAGGGGCGTGGATTGAAATACCCACGGCGAGCCCTCGTAGACGACCTCGAGGAGTCGCCCCTCTCGCGAGGGGCGTGGATTGAAATACGTTCGATGAGCTGCGCCAGCTCATGCGGCTGAAGTCGCCCCTCTCGCGAGGGGCGTGGATTGAAATACGTCGCCCGTCGTGCGGCGTGCGCGAGCTTTGGTCGCCCCTCTCGCGAGGGGCGTGGATTGAAATACTCTTGACCCGTGGCAGCGGGCCATCAACCGTCGTCGCCCCTCTCGCGAGGGGCGTGGATTGAAATCATCGTCGTCGGTGACGACGCGTACGCGTTCGGCGGTCGCCCCTCTCGCGAGGGGCGTGGATTGAAATAACTTGCGTGTCAAAGAACTCACTTTGACGGCCAGTCGCCCCTCTCGCGAGGGGCGTGGATTGAAATGAAATAGCCGTAGGATGCGTCATGCGCGTCCGTGTCGCCCCTCTCGCGAGGGGCGTGGATTGAAATTTGCTCAGGCCGACCGATTGGGCGGCGGCGTCCGGTCGCCCCTCTCGCGAGGGGCGTGGATTGAAATAGGCAGGAGACGGAGCGCGTGTTCAAGGTCACGTCGCCCCTCTCGCGAGGGGCGTGGATTGAAATCGACGGCGAGGGGTGATGGCATATGGCGGCGAAGTCGCCCCTCTCGCGAGGGGCGTGGATTGAAATTTCGCCGGCAAGGAGGAGGTCGCCACCCACAACGTCGCCCCTCTCGCGAGGGGCGTGGATTGAAATCGCGTCCTTGAGACGGGCGGTCATGGTCTGCGTGGTCGCCCCTCTCGCGAGGGGCGTGGATTGAAATAAGGACCAGGCCGGCAAGATGATGCAATACGCGTGTCGCCCCTCTCGCGAGGGGCGTGGATTGAAATATGAACGCCGCGCAGAAGCAGGCCAAGACCGAAGGGTCGCCCCTCTCGCGAGGGGCGTGGATTGAAATTCGTTCGCAGAGCTGCGCCAGCTCATGCGGCTGGGTCGCCCCTCTCGCGAGGGGCGTGGATTGAAATCTGATCGGCGTGCTCACCAATCTCAAGAAGGAGCGTCGCCCCTCTCGCGAGGGGCGTGGATTGAAATCTTTTGGAAGCGTTCGATGCTGTCTCGTGTCACCAGTCGCCCCTCTCGCGAGGGGCGTGGATTGAAATTTGAGGCCGCGCAGGTCCACGGTGTGCGCGGCGGTCGCCCCTCTCGCGAGGGGCGTGGATTGAAATACGAGCCGCGCCGGACGGATGACCGGATTGGCCTGTCGCCCCTCTCGCGAGGGGCGTGGATTGAAATATCGTCGTGGTCCTTTCCTGTTGACGACGCTTATGTCGCCCCTCTCGCGAGGGGCGTGGATTGAAATATCCAAAATTTGCATACTGTTGTTGTATCCGTCGTCGCCCCTCTCGCGAGGGGCGTGGATTGAAATGGGGTCGGATGCCATGCGTTCGGCGTGGCGTTTGTCGCCCCTCTCGCGAGGGGCGTGGATTGAAATGTGGAGTTCCAGTTCTGGGTCTCGTTGCGGATCAGGTCGCCCCTCTCGCGAGGGGCGTGGATTGAAATGGATTGGGTTGTTGATGATGGGGTCGGTCGCGGGTCGCCCCTCTCGCGAGGGGCGTGGATTGAAATTCCTCGAGATCGATGATGTCGTCGAGCTCGTAGACGTCGCCCCTCTCGCGAGGGGCGTGGATTGAAATCTCGAAGGATGGATGGCGTGCTTCGCGTTGACCGTCGCCCCTCTCGCGAGGGGCGTGGATTGAAATATGTCGGCGGCGGTCTTCGTGACGGTGAGCTTGTCGTCGCCCCTCTCGCGAGGGGCGTGGATTGAAATGAATGAGAAGCGGCCGGACGACACCCCCTTGGAGGTCGCCCCTCTCGCGAGGGGCGTGGATTGAAATGAATGAGAAGCGGCCGGACGACACCCCCTTGGAGGTCGCCCCTCTCGCGAGGGGCGTGGATTGAAATTCATACCCAGAATCCTCCCCGCATCTGCAAGATCGTCGCCCCTCTCGCGAGGGGTGTGGATTGAAATACCACGCTTTCGCAGAGTCTGGCCCTGATGGGCAGTCGCCCCTCTCGCGGGGGGCGTGGATTGAAATTACCGAACATGACACCTACGACCGGTTGTCCTCCGTCGCCTCTCTCGCGAGGGGCGTGGATTGGAATATGAAGGACCAATCTAAGTACGCGTTGCCCGTCGTCGCTCCTCTCACGAGGATGCGGATTGGAATCTCATCTATGATGTTTCCGGTTCGGGAGCGAAGCTGTCTTCTCTTGCAAGGGGCACAGACATATACGAAAATCCCCTTTCAGTCCAGCGGAGTTGGACAGCTCCTCGGGAGTGGAGCAGGATTGGGCTGGATTGTCAAGAGAGTGGGCGGCACGTGACGTACCCCCTCAGTCCGGCGTAGCCGGACAGCTCCCCCTAGGAGGGGGGGTGTTCCTATGTTTTTGTCAATTCTGTAGGGGGTTGATGTGTCGGGTTTTGGTTGGTTGTCGTGGGCGTGCTTCGCCTTGCCGGTGGCGACCGGTGTGTTCGTCCTTCGTGGTGTTCAGGCGGCGAGGGTCGGTTCCTGGTAGAGGGTGCCGTTCTTGAGCATGCTGTAGATGACGTCGCAGCGGCGTCGGGCGAGGCAGATGACGGCGGCGTTGTGGTGTTTGCCTTGTTCGCGCTTGCGTTTGTAGTAGGCGATGGAGGATGGGTGTTTGGTGGATGCGACGAACGCGGATTGCCATAATGCGTTCTTGAGTCGTTTGTTGCCGCCTCTGGCGGGGCGTTCGCCTTTGATGCTGGTGCCGGACTGGCTGGTGACGGGGGCGATGCCGGCGTACGCGGCGAGGTGGGCCGCGCTTTTGAAGCGGGTGATGTCTCCGCCTATGCCGAGGAGGATGTTGCTCGCGGTCCTGACGCCCACCCCGGGCATCGACGTCAGGACCCGGAGAAGAGGGTGGTCCTCCAGGAGCCTTTCGACCTGCGCGGCGAGGTCGCGCCGCCGGTCCTTGATGGTCTTGATGTCATGGGCGATCGAGGGGATGATGGTCTCGGCCGTGAGCGTGCCGGGCACGGTGAGGGTCTGCCGGCCGATCGCCTCGAACATGTCGTCGATGATGGTCCCGGCGCGCAGCTTGTTGTCCTTGGCCCACGCCCTGACCTGGTCGATGCCGGCCTTTTTCATGCCGGCGGGCCCGCCGTAGTGCTCGAGCAGGGCGAGGGTCGCGTCGCGGGTGATGCGGTCGCCCTTGAGGGCGCGTTCGAACGCGGGGTGGGTCTGCAGGAGCAGGCTCCGCAGGCGGTTGATGTGGCGGGTGGATTCGTGGGCGAGGTCCTCGTCATGGCCGGCGAGCAGCTTCAGGGCGGCGAGGGTCTCGTCGTCCGGTCCGGCGTCCCTGAGGCTCTCGGGGAGCCTGAGCGCGGCCCACGCGATCACGTGCGCGTCGCGCTGGTCGGTCTTCGCGGTCCCGGGAAGGAGCTGCGCGGTCCGGCGCATCGCCGTTCCGGGCAGGTACGCGGCCGCGACGCCCATGCTCCGGGCCACGGTCAGGGGCAGGGAGCCGATGGTGTTGGGCTGGTCGACGACCAGCAGCACGCGGCCGTGTTCGCAGAGGCGTTCCAGCATCGTGCGGATGGCGTTCTCGTCCTGTTTGAGCGGCCTGTCGTACAGGGTGTTCCCGTCGCGGTCGAGGGCGCACGCGTGGTGCGCGCTCTTGCCCACGTCCAGGCCGACCCACACGTCGATGTCGTCCGGGCTCATCATTGTCCTCCCGTCATGGGGATGTTCCGTCGGCCGCCGTGACTCGGTCGATGGAGTCCGGACGCCCGTGCCGCATCCACATTACGAGAGACCTGGGCCATGCGCCCCGACGCGTCCATGCGGCCGGCCTGGTTCCTATCAGCGGTCATCGAACGTCCCCGCTCCCGGCGACAACACCCCCCGGATCATCAACGACAGGGCAGGAAAGCCATACCGGAACCGGCGACCCGGCCCCGACCACCGGGACCTACCAAACATGGTAATGGGCGAGGACAATGTTCAACCGGGTTGGCTTTGCCGGACAGCTCCCCCTAGAAGGGGGGGGAGCGAGGACAATGTCCGGTACGGTCGGCTTTGCCGGGCTGCTCCGCCTGAGGGAAGCGGATTGCTTGCGGCTCTCAGCCGGCGGTGCATTGTTTGTTGTGGACTCGTTCGGCGGCTTGGTCGCTGGCGTCCGATATCGCGTATTCTGGGTAGGACTTCGTGTTGCGTTGCAGGTTGGACCGGTCTCCGCCGAGGTATTTGAGCGCGTAGCTGTTCGCCAGGGCCTCGCTGTTCACGCCGACCGGCGGACGGGTCGTGCCGCACTGCTGGTAGACGAGCGCGTGGCCCATCTCGTGTTTGATCACGTCCGCATAGTACGGGGTCGTGATGTTGGACGAGTATCCGGCGTGCGCCTGGTTCACGTAGATCACGCGCGGATTCGCCGAACAGAACGCGGCCACCGTGTATTCGTCGTTGTCGGCGGAACGCGAGCAGTACTGGTAGATCTGCTGGAAATCGTAGTTCGCGCTGAGCCCCGCCGCCTGGACGATGCTTTCGCCGACGCCCAGATACGTGCCGTCGGCGCCCGGCGTGACCGGCACCGCCCTGATCGCGGCCTCCACGTCGGAGATCGTCTGTTCCGGGGGAGCGCCGCCGTCGGACTCGTAGACGGAACCATCCGAACGTTTGATGCTGATTTTGATGCCGAAATCCTCATGGTCGTTGAGCTTGCGTTCCAGCTCCTTGACTTCGTCCGACTTCGCCGCGTAGATGTCGTCGAGCTCGTCCACGCTCGTGGTGATCTCGCAGCCGAACCGCAGCGCCGCCTTGCGGTCCGTGAGGATGAGCATGAAATCGTGCACGTAATCGGCGGAATCCTGCGTGGGCTGCAGGTTCAGATCGTCGAAGATCGTGCCCGCGTCGATCTTCCGTTCGTACTTGTCGTACGTGTCATTCACGAGATCCGTATAGGAGGCGTACTGTTCGGACGCCGAACACGGGACGATGTCCTTCCCGTCGTCCGGCAGGACGCTGGAACCCGAACCGGAACCCGAGCCTCCCGAACCGGACCCCGAGCCGCCGGAACCGTTTTCGACGGCGCTCGTCAGGTCGCGTTGGATGGCGTTCACCTTCCACGCGATGCCGGCGAACACGAGTCCGAGCGTGAGGACCACGATCACGATCACGGAGATGGCCACCACGGCGACCGTCGTGCCGCTGCTCTTCCGCGGTGGTCGTCGCGGCGGCATCGGCCGGCCGCCGTACGGATATTGCGGACCGTACGGCGGTGGGTACCCCGGCCCCGCCGGATACTGCCCACTCGGGTATCGTCCGTTCGGCGACTGTGGATACTGTCCGTGCGGATTCTGCGGGTACTGCGGATTCTGGGGATATTGCGGTCCCGGGTACTGCGGAGGCGGATATGGCTGGCTCATGTCGGGTTCCCTTCTCGCCGTGTCCTCATTGAACGCGGGCGTTGTCCCCAGCATACCGCCGCGATGACGGCCATGGAAGCGCCGTCGCGGTTCCATATGGCAGCGGATGGGAGGGGATGCCGCGGCCGACAGCGGCGTGGTCTATAGTGGGACCCGGTGATCGACCCGCGTGGGCGGTCAACCGACGATCAATCACGATTCACGCGCGTGGATTCGCGGGGCGTAAGCATGCCCGCGAACGCGTGCGCCACGACAAGGGAGCATTGCATGTCCCAGCATGACGGTGTGCACGGCGAGGCCGGCGCAACCAGCGACAAGGCGACGAACAACGATACGACAAACGGCAACACGGCTGGCGCGGCCAGCACCGACGCGAGTCTCGAAGGCCGCGCGAAATCATCGAAACGACGCGGCGGCGGCAGGTCAAAGGCATGGCTGTGGTCGCTGATCGCCGTCATCGTCGTCGCGGCGCTCGTCGTCGGCGTCAACGCGTTCTTCACGAACAAGCAGGACGATGCGGACGGCACCGGAGCAGGCGCAGGCAGCGCGTCCTCGGCGAAGACGGCGGACACCGTCGCCATCGGACTGAAGCTCGCCCCCGTGAACCTCGACATCCGCCACCAGTCCGGCTCCGCGCTCGAGCAGATCCTCATCGGCAACGTGTACGAAAGCCTCGTCTCCCGCGGCTCCGACAACAAGGTGCATCCAGGCCTCGCGAAAAGCTGGGACGTGTCCAAGGACGGGCTCACCTACACGTTCCACCTGAACGACCACATGAACTTCTCCAACGGCGACACACTCGACGCCGAGGACGTGGCCTGGTCGATCAACGAGCTCAAGGCGAGGAAATACTACAACTACGACCAGGTCGCCAACCTCGACAAGGCCGAGGCCGTCGACGCGCACACGGTGAGGATCACGCTCTCCGCGCCCGACTCGAACATGCTGTGGTACCTGACCGGCCGCCCCGGCCTCGTCTACGACAAGGACGCGACCTGGGACGAAAAGACCGGCGCGCTTGGCTCCGGACCGTACACGGTCGAATCCTTCGACCCGAGCGACAAGATCGTGTTCAAGGCCAACCCGAAGTATTGGGGGACCGCGCACAAGGCGAAGACCGAGAACGTCATCATCCGCTTCCTCCCCGACGACAACGCGGGAATCAACGCGTTGAAGAGCGGCGACGTGCAGGTGCTCTCGCCGATTGCCGCCACCCTCGCCGGACCGTTCCGCGACAACCCCGACTACGTGGTCAAGGCGGGCGACGGCTCTGACAAGTTCGTGCTCGCGTTCAACATGACCGATGCCAAACTCAAGGACAAGCGCGTGCGCCAGGCCATCCGCTACGCCATCGACCACAAGCAGCTCATCGCCTCGCGCGGCGGCGTCGACGCGAAGCTCGGCGGCCCGATCCCCAAGGTCGACCCCGGCTACGAGGACCTGACCGGCGTCTACCCGCATGACGTGGCCAAGGCGAAGCGGCTCATGAAGGCCGCCGGCTACACCGAAAGCCAGCCGCTCGAGATCACTCTCACCTACGCGAACGTGTACGGCAGCGAACTCGGCGAACAGCTGCAAAGCCAGCTGGCACCCATCGGCATCGACCTGCACGTCAATCTCGTGGAGTTCTCCACCTGGCTGCAGGACGTGCACACCAACGGCGACTACGAGCTCTCCCTCGTCGACCACGCCGAAAGCCACGACTTCTACAAGTGGGCCACCCCCAGCTACTACTACCACTACGACAACACGCAGGTGCAGGACCTGTACGCGAAGGCGCTCGCCGCCACCACGGACGAGGAGGCCTCCGACTATCTCGCCAAGGCCGCGAAGATCGTCTCCGAGGACGCTCCCGCCGACTGGCTGTTCTCCTGGCGCGTCACCATCGCCTACGCGAAGGGCGTCCACGGTTTCCCGCAGAACCTCAGCCAGACCGTGCTGCCCCTGTGGCAGATCACCTACGAGAAGTGATTGAGCGGTGACGGGCCACGGGATCTCTCCCTCAGTCCGCCTATGGCGTCCAGCTCCCTCGTCAGAGGGAGCCATGATAGGAAAGGATCATCGATGCGATTCGTGATACGGCGGTTGCTGCTGTTCGTCGCGGCGTTGTTCGGCATCTCCGTGCTCGTGTTCGCCGCGCTGCGTATCCTGCCGGGCGACGTGGCCGTCGTCATGGCCGGCACCAACGCGACCGCCGCGCGCGTCGCCGAGCTGCGCGCCGAATTCGGCCTCGACCGGCCATACCCCGTCCAATACCTCGACTGGGCGGGCGGTCTCCTGCACGGCGACCTCGGCATGTCTGCGCTGACCGGCCGCGCGGTCGCCGCACAGGTCGGCCAGCGCGCCGCGATCACGTTCCCGCTCATCGTCATGAGTCTCGTCGTCGCGCTCGCCGTCGGACTGCCGCTCGGCTGCGCCGCCGTCATCACGCGGAATCGCCGACTGCGCGGATTCTTCCACGTGCTCGCCATCGCGGGCGGCGCCGTGCCCGCCCTGTGGAGCGGCCTGCTGCTGCTCCTCCTGTTCGGCCGGGGCATGGGCCTGCTCGGCGTGCTCCCGTCGCAGGGATTCCCCGCCGACGGCTGGACGGGCGCGCCCGGACGCGCGTTCGCCTCACTCGTCCTGCCCGCGCTCGCCACCGGATTCGTCGCGGCCGCCGGCATCATGCGCTACACGCGCGCCGCCTTGGAGGACATCGCCGCGGAAGGCGGTCCTGTCGACATGGCGATGGCGTGCGGCATGACGCGCACGCAGGCGCTGCTGCGAGTCGGGCTCCGCCTCGCCACCCCGCAGCTCGTCTCCGTCATCGGATTGACGTTCGCCTCGATGATCACCGGCGTCATGGTCATCGA
This sequence comes from Bifidobacterium sp. LH_426, assembly GCF_056356875.1. NCBI lineage: Bacteria > Bacillati > Actinomycetota > Actinomycetes > Bifidobacteriales > Bifidobacteriaceae > Bifidobacterium > Bifidobacterium sp. LH_426. The sequence goes on along the minus strand of NZ_JBKEVB010000012.1, from coordinate 48,564 downwards.
GAACCTGTTCGCCCTGCCCGGGCTCGGCGCGTTGCTCGTCGGCGACGTCGGCAACCGCGACCTCGTCGCCGTGCAGAGCGAACTGTTCCTGCTGACCGCATTCTTCCTGACGCTCGGTCTCGTCGTCGACCTGGCGCACCGCGCGCTCGACCCGCGCCTCGCCGCCGGAGAGGAGGAATGATGGCGCGACTGCGCATCATCGCACGAACCATGTGGTCGCGCGGGACGGGACGCTATGCGCTCGTCGCGCTCGGGATCTGGCTGCTCGTCGCGCTCGTCTCCCTGTTCTGGACGCCGCGGCCGCTGCTGGAGACCGACGGCTACCATGTGTGGGCCGTGCCGTCGTCCTCGCACTGGCTCGGCACCGACGGCACCGGTGCCGACGTGCTGAGCTGGCTGATGGCCGGTTCTCGCACGAACCTCGCCATCGCCGCGCTCACCGTCGTCTGCTCGGGCGCGCTGGGACTGCTGCTCGTCGGGCTCATGGTCGCGCGCTCGAACGCGCTCGCTTCCATCTCCGTCGCCGTCGTCGACGCGCTCATCTCCATCCCCACCGTGCTCATCGCGCTGCTGCTCGCCGTGCCGTTCGGCGCGTCCGCCGCGGTCGTCGTCGGCGCCTGCTCGATCGCCTACGGACTGAACCTCGCCCGCGTCGCGCGGCCCGCCGCACTGCTCGCCGCACGCTCGCAGTACGTCGAATCGGCGCGCGCGAACGGTGCCGGCGGCTTCGGCGTGCTCGTGAGGCACATCGTGCCGAACATCACGCCGGTGCTCGCCGTGCAGCTGTCCATGTCCGCCGGAACGTCCGTGCTCGCTGAGGCGGGACTCACGTACCTTGGCGTGGGTGTCGGCGCGGGCGTGCCCAGTTGGGGGCACTCGCTCGCCACATCGGTCAAACTCATCAACGTGTTCCCGCTGACCGTCCTGTGGCCGGGACTCGTCGTCACGCTCGTCGTCGTCGCGTTGAACCTGTTCGGCGACGCGCTGCGCGACGCCGCCGACCCGGTCGCGAATCCCGCGTTGCGGGCGGCGGTCGCGACGGCGGTTCCGCATGACGCCGGTCGAAAGGAGGCTCCCGATGGCCGTTGAGATTTCCGGCCTGCACGTCGCGCTCGGCGCGAAGGAGATCGTGCACGGCGTGGACCTGCATATCGGCGACGGGGAGCGCGTCGGCCTCATCGGGTCGTCCGGCTCCGGCAAATCGATGATCGCGAAATCGCTGCTCGGACTGCTGCCGCGCGAGGCGGCGTTGTCCGGCGCGATCACGATGGGAGACACGACGGTCCTCGCACCGGGGACGGCCGGGGATGACGGTGACGGGTCCCGTGGTGGTCGCGGCTGGCGGCGTGGCGGTCCGTCCGTCTACGCGGACGAGCGCACACTCGCCGACCTGCGCGGGCGATACGTGGGCGTCGTGTTCCAGAACCCGACGCGCGCGCTCAACCCGGTGATGACCGTCGCGCAGATCGTTGGGCTGCCGCTCTACCTGCATTACGATCTGACGCTCGCCGAACGCGTGGACCGCATCAAGGCGATGCTCGACAAGGTCGGCCTGCCGCAGGACGCGCTGCTCAAACGGCCGCACGAACTGTCGGGCGGGCAACGGCAGCGCGTCGGCATCGCCGCGGCGCTCGTCACGTCGCCGCGGCTCATCATCGCCGACGAGCCGACCACCGCGCTCGACTCGATCACGCAACGCCAGATCGTCGACCTGCTCGTCTCGCTCGTCGACGACGCGGGCGCATCCATGCTGTTCATAACCCACGATTTCGCCGTGCTGCAACGCGCCACCACACGTTGCTACGTGCTCGATGCGGGGCTCGTCGCCGAAGCCGGCGCCACCGCCGACCTGCTCGCCGCGCCCAAGGCCGCGCCGACCCGCGGACTCGTCGCCGCCGCGCGCATGCTCACGCTGCGCGCCGACGCATCCAGTCGCGCCTCCGGTGAGGGGGAGCCGGCGGCGAAGCCGACCGAGGAGGTGCAACGATGACCGAACCGATCCAATCCCAGCCGTTGCTCGCCGCCCGCCACATCGACGCGTCGTTCGCGTCGCGCGACATGCACACCGGACTGCGAGGTCTGACGCGACTGTTCGCGCGACCCGCGCGCCGCCAGGTGCTGTTCGACGTGTCCGCCGAGGTGCGTGCGGGGGAGTGCCTTGCCGTGATCGGCGCGTCCGGTTCGGGCAAGACCACGCTGACGCGCATCATGCTGGGACTCGGCGCCGCCGACTCCGGTGAGATCGCATACCGGGGGGAGCCGGTCTCGCACGGCTCCGCCGGCATGCGCGCCTTGCGTGCCGAATCGTCGATCGTGTTCCAGGACCCGTATGGCTCGCTCGACCCGCGGTGGACGGTGGAACGCTCCGTGTCCGAACCGTTGTGGCTGCGCCGTCGCGCGCTTGGCTACGCGTTCGACGAGGTCGGCGCGAAGACCGTGCAGGCGTTGGCGCGAGTCGGCCTCGACCCGCGCGAGTTCCTGAACCGCTACCCGTGCGACCTGTCCGGCGGGCAGGCGCAGCGCGTCGCCATCGCACGCGCCATCGTCAACGAGCCGAAGGTGATTCTCGCCGATGAGCCGATGAGCGCCATCGACGTGGCCGCCCGTGTGCGGATCCTGGAGACGCTGCAGTCGATCGTGCACGGCTCCGGGGCCGCCGGCGGGCGGGATGAGCGTCCGGCGTTGATCGTCGTCTCGCATGATCTGGGCGTGGTCCAGCACATCGCCGACCGCATCCTCGTGCTGCACGGCGGCCGCGTCGAGGAGACCGGCCCCACCGCGCAGGTATTGGGGTCGCCGCGGTCCGACTACACGCGCCGCCTCATCGAGGCCGCTTCGCTGTAACGTCCCGCGATATGGGCTGGTGGCGGATGGCTCCTACATCCGTGCTTTGACCATACCCACCACGTCGGCGTTGATCTCACGGATACGCGGATCGGCGAGCATCTCGTCCACGGTCATCCAACGGCAGTCCTTCGAGTCCACGTGGAACCGGTCGGCCTTCCAAGCTTCGGGCATGTGCGTGACGTCGGCTTTGTAGAGAACGTAATCATAGAACCGTGTCTCGTGGTGCTCCGCCGACCATTTCTCGTGGGACTCTCCGCCTACGCGCGTGAGCGTGAAATCCGCCTGCGGGATGTCGAATCCGCGCGACAAGTATTCCGTCAGCGTGCGAAGGTTCTCGGACTCGTCGTCGCGCGTCGCGTGGTTGGGGAAGAAGTCGCAGTCCCAGCCGGTGTCGTGGTAGAGCAGATACCGGTTGCCGTCGTTGACGGCGATGATGCTGCTTCGTATCTCCGTGCGGTCCAAATCGATCAGCTCCCTGTACAGATTCCCGGCGTTGTAGCCTTTGCTCCAAGTAATGATAGTGGACAGTACGGCGTATACGGTGACCGCGATGGCGATCGCGACGAATCCGAACCGCCACCATATGCCCATGGACGTCGTGCACGCGGTCAGTATGAGGAACAACCCTTCCGCGACCGCGGTCAGATGCGTTTCCCGGTGTCCGAATCCGATTCGCTCCCGTCGTCGTTCGAGCAGATAGCGGAGTCTCGTCGAATCGATGCGCAACAGCATTGTCGCCTCCTTTCGGCTGGTTTTCGTAAGCGTGCGGGTGGAATGGCGCTCTATCTATCGGTAATGATATTGATAAACTATCAATAAATATATCATTGTTGAAGTCCGGGTGGTTTTGGCGTGTCGATATGGCACGTCGCATTTGACGGCGCGATTGGTTGGTTATATGGTTAGTTACACAAGTAACTAACTGACTAACTAACAAGGTTGCTTGCATCGGATTATTCATCAGGCTGCAAGGAGGTCATCATGAAGATCCAAGGGCGATATGCGGCGATCGCGGTCGTGTGCGCGATGCTGATCCCGCTGGCGGGATTGTCGGTCAATGCGCGCGGCGATGCGCTGGGCGAACCGGCTTCGACCTCCGCGGCCGCACGGCCGGCAGATGCGTTGGAGCCGGTCGTGCCCGACGGCGTCCAGAAGACGTACGCGCCCGAGATCGCGCGGCTGCGCGACACCGTCTCCAGTGCCGAGGCCAGGCAAGTGCTGGCCGACGGCGTCATCACGCAGGACGAGCTGTCCGGTCTCACCGCCGGATACACGCAGTGTCTCGCCGCCAAGGGCATCCGATGGGTCGAACCCACCGAGCCGGTCTACGCCGCCAAGGCCGACTACAACACCCTGCCCACCGGGCCGGTCGTCAAGAACGCCGACGGCACCTTCACCGGCAACGAGGAGGTCAAAGCGTGCAGCGACCAATACGGGTACGATGAAGTATTCGGTCTGTATGACGACATGCGCGCCAATCCGGCCAAAACCGCCTGGGAGTGACGCCGCCCGTGGCTGTGCGCAAACGCCGCGCGCATGGCCACGGGCCCACCATGAACGGAGTTGAAGCCACATGCGATTCGATTTTTCGGGGACCACGCCGCTGTTCCGTCAGGTGGCCGAACAGCTGGGCGAGGCGATCGTCTCCGGGGCCTTCGCCGAAGGCGAGCAGGTGCCCAGCACCACGGAGATCTCCACCACGTACAAGATCAACCCGGCCACCGTGCTCAAAGGCATGAACCTGCTCGTCGACCAGGGGCTGCTGGAGAAGCGCCGCGGGCTTGGCATGTTCGTCACCGCCGGGGCCAGGCGCAAGGCCGGCGACGCCAAACGCGATGAATTCCTCACCACGCGCGTCGGCGCATTCATCGCCGAGGCGAAACGGCTCGGCATCGGCGCCGACGAACTCAAGGACATCATCGACAGGGGATACCGATCATGAGCCTCATCATCAACGACCTGACCAAGACCTTCCACAAGGCGTCCGCGCCGGCCCTCGACCACGTGAACCTCACGCTCGAACCGGGCATCCACGGCCTGTTCGGCCGCAACGGCGCCGGCAAAAGCACGCTGCTCGCCACCATCGCCAACCGGCTCCTGCCCACATCCGGCGACGTCGAACTCGACGGCGAGGACGTGCGCGACAACGAGCACGCGCAGGCGCGCATCCACCTCGTCAACGAGACGTTGCCGTTCCTGTTCGGCATGCGCGTCTCCGCGTTTCTCAAGCGCGAAGGCCGCTACTGCGGCGGTGTCGACGGCGAGGCGGCCGCGCGCATGCTCGCCGCGTTCGGCATCAAGGCGAACGCCTCATACGGCGGTCTCTCGCTCGGCCAGCGCCAGATCGTGCGCCTCGTCGCCGGATTGTGCCTGCCCGTCGACGTGCTGCTGCTCGACGAACCGGTCAACGGGCTCGACGCGGCGAACCGCGAACGCTTCTACCGGCTTCTCATCGAATCGTTCGCCGAACGGCCGCGCGTCATCGTCGTCTCCACGCACATCATCGACGAGATCGCGCAGGTCGTCGAACGCGCCGTCATCCTCGACCGCGGCCGCGTCGTCGACGCGTTCGACGCCGGCGATGTCGCCTCCCGCGCCACTGTGCTCGTCGGCGGCGAGACGAGCGTGAACGCGTTCATCCACGCGGAAGGACTGCAGCCGGTCGCGGTCGAACGCATGGGCAGGCTCGCCACCGTCACCGTGCGCGGCCACGTGGACGAACGCGACGTGCCCGACGGCATCGCCGTGAGCGGGCTCGGCCTGCAGGACTACTTCATCCGCGTGACCGGCGATGGCGGCGTTGCGGGGAATACGGCCGACGACGATGCCATCGACGAGACCGACGATTCTTCTGGTGTCGTCGGTGCCGGAACGGAGAAAGACGAGGTGTCGCGATGACTGCGATGACGAAAAGAACAACGTCGGGCGATGCGCGAAGCGACGTGCATGCCGATGGCGTGGCGGTGCGGACGGCGCGGCGTCATCGGGCCGGCCGGCAGACGTGCGTCATGATGCGGCGATGCGCGGGACTGTATGCGGCGGTGCTCGGCGCGGGCGTCGTGATGGCCGCGATCGGCGGCGGCGTGCGGTATCTCACCCTGCAGGGGCATTGGCATGTGCGGATGCCGTATGCGTTTGACGACATCATGATGGGCGCCGGTGCGGCCGACATCGAATCATTGATGGGGCTGATGCTGTTCGCCGCCGGACTGATCTGGTTCCTGGCGTTCGTGGGGCCGGAATTGTGCCACGGCGTGAACCGGCGCTCGCTGGCGTTCGCGCCGGCCATATGCGGCGCGGTCGCGGCGGTATCGTCCGCGATCGTGATGACGGCGTTGGAATACGCATTGGCGTACCGCGCTTGGGGAAGTCCCTCGTCATCCGCCGACGCGAACGTCGTATACGGCTGGTGGGGGAACGACCTCTACCAGATGCCGTTCTCCTATCGGTTCCTGTACGCCTGGCAGTATGTTCCGGCCTCCACGGGCGGCGTCTTGAAAGTGTCGGGCATCATTCCCGGCGGATGGCTGTTCATGGGCGCGGCCTGCTTCGCGCTGATGCTCGCCGCCGCGGCGCTGGGACTGCTGGCCGGCGCGGCCGCCGCATGGGCGTGCTCGGGCGGGGCGAAGCGGCTCGCGGCATCCGTGGGCGTGGTCGTCATCGCATACGCGGCGGCGATGCGGCTGTTCCTGTTCAACGGCTCCGTGAAACTGGCGTGGCTGGCGCAGGCCATGACCGGCGAGGTCATCCGGTACGAATCGAACTGGAACGAATGGCATCTGTACGTCGCATGGATTCCGCTCGTCGAGGCGGTCGCGTTGTCCGCCGTGTGCGTGGCCGTGGCGCGACGGCTCACGATGCGCCGCGAGGTCAACGCCGCACGTCGGTGGGTGATCTGACTGCTCGACTGATGGGGATTCATGCCTGATGATGCCCCTGCCTCGATTGTGTGGCCCGTGCCGTTGCCGGTATGGGCCACATGTCGTCTCCGGCAGCCGGCTTCGCCGGCAGCTCCCTCGTCAGAGGGAGCCAAGCCGAACCTGTCCACGATATGGGCGTTTGAAGTGTTCTCGACACGCTGGCGGGGAGGGAGGTGGTATCGTGTGAGGCATGCAGATTCTCATGTGTTGTTGTCGCTAACCGACGCCCCCGGGCGGACGGTCAGTGACGCATAACTTGAGACAGGGCATTCGAATGCGGCAGGGGAATCGCCGCGATTTTCGTTTCGGATTTCACGCACGTAGGTATCCATCGGTATCACGTCGATTATTGGCACGTTGGGGGTGCCGATACTCCTGACGGAATCCGTGAAGGAAGCATCATCGAACTCGCGCATGGCACGCGAACCACCCGTCATCACAGCCAACGCACCACTCCAGACCGTCTCGCAGGGGAACGCCGGTTCACGACGACAACCGACATCCCATCCCAACCCGACCGACCCGCAACGGAACCACAAGGAAACGAGACGATCATGACCATCGCGAACAGCACCGCCGACCTCATCGGCGACACCCCGCTCGTCAGACTCAACCGCATCCCCGCCGAAGACGGCGTCCGCGCCACCATCGCCGTGAAGATCGAATACATGAACCCGGGCGGCTCCTCCAAGGACCGCATCGCCGCGCGCATCATCGACGCGGCCGAACGCTCCGGCGAACTGAAGCCCGGCGGCGTCATCGTCGAACCCACGTCCGGCAACACCGGCGTCGGACTCGCCATGGTCGCCCAGCAACGCGGCTACCGCGCCATCTTCACCCTGCCCGACAAGGTCTCCGAATCGAAGCGCGCCGTACTGCGCGCGTACGGCGCCGAAGTGGTCGTCACCCCCACCGACGCCGGCCCCGACGACCCGCGCTCCTACTACCAGGTGGCCGAACGCCTCGCCAAGGCCATCCCCGGCGGCTACCGGCCCAACCAGTACGACAACCCGAACGGACCGGCCAGCCACTACGCCACCACCGGCCCCGAGATCTGGCGCGACACCGACGGCAAGGTCACGCACTTCGTGGCCGGCGTCGGCACCGGCGGCACCATCTCCGGCACCGGGCGCTACCTCAAGGAGGCGTCCGACGGGCGCGTCGTGGTCGTCGGATCCGACCCGGAAGGCTCCATCTACTCCGCGGCCGATCCCGCCGACGTACACCAGTACGACATCGAAGGCGTCGGCGAGGACTTCTACCCGGAGGCCTACGACCGTGCCATCCCCGACGAGATCGTCAAGGCGAACGACGCCGAAGCGTTCGAGATGACCCGGCGTCTCGCCGGCGAGGAGGCGCTGCTCGTCGGCGGATCCTCCGGCATGGCCGTCGCCAGCGCCGTCAAGTACGCGAAGACGCACGACCTCGACGAGAACCAGCTCGTCGTCGTGCTCGCCCCCGACTCCGGCCGCAGCTACCTGGAGAAGATCTTCGACGACGACTGGATGCGCGCCAACGGCTACGGCGACGTGGTCGAACGGACCGCACGCCCTTCGCTCGTCGAGCAGTACCTGTAGCCGGGCGGGGCGGACCGGTGCGCGCAGCCGCCCCGACCCGCCCGCCATGTCCCCGACATCGCCGGAACTCACATACCCGTCATCACCAATATCGATAACAACCACGCCGGTCCCCACGGGCCGGAGACGTATCCTCGGATACGACCCATCTGAAAGGAACACCATGTCCGCCGAATACAACGCACAGTTCGCCGAAACCGCACTCGCCACCCGCGCCATCCACGCCGGACAGGAACCCGACCCGACCACCGGCGCCGTCGTCACGCCGATCTACGCCACCTCCACGTTCAAGCAGGACGGCGTGCTCGGCCTGCGCGGCGGGCACGACTACTCGCGTTCCATCAACCCGACGCGCACCAGCTTCGACGAGCAGCTCGCCGCCGTCGAAGGCGCGAAATACGCGCTCTCCTTCTCCTCCGGTCTCGCCGCCATCGACGTGCTCCTGCGCTCCACCCTGAAGCCCGGCGACAACATCCTCCTCGGCAACGACGTGTATGGCGGCACCTACCGTCTGCTCGCCAAGGTGTTCGTGCCGTGGGGCGTCGGCCTCGACGTGGTCGACATCACCGACCCGAAGGCCGTCGAAACGGCGCTCGCCGCCAAGCCGTATCGCTACATCTGGGTCGAGACCCCGTCCAACCCGCTGCTCAACATCACCGACATCGCCCTGACCGCCGAACTCGCGCACAAGCACGGCGCCAAGGTCGTCGTCGACAACACGTTCGCCTCGCCCGCGCTCCAGCACCCGCTCGACGACGGCGCCGACGCGGTCGTCTACTCGACCACCAAGTACATCGGCGGCCACTCCGACGTGGTCGGCGGCGCCGTCGTCCTCAATGACGCCGACGTGCGCGACCAGGTCGCGTTCCTGCAGAACGCGGCCGGTGCCGTGCCCTCCCCGTTCGACTCCTGGCTCGACATCCGAGGCTTGAAGACCCTCGACCTGCGCGTCAAGCGACACTCCGCCAACGCGCTCAAGGTCGCGCAGTGGCTCGAATCCCAGCCGTCCGACGTGATCGAACGCGTCTGGTACCCGGGCCTCGAATCCCATCCTGGCCACGAGATCGCCGCACGCCAGATGCACGGCGGATTCGGCGGCATCGTCTCCGTGCAGCTCGCGGCCGGGGCAGAGGCGGCGAAGCGCTTCGTCGACCATACGGCCATCTTCACGCTCGCCGAATCGCTCGGCGGCGTCGAAAGCCTCATCGAGGTGCCCGCCGCCATGACCCACGCCTCCGTGTCCGGCACCACGCTCCAGGTGCCGGACAACCTGATCCGTATCTCCGTCGGCATCGAGAACGCCGACGACCTCATCGCCGACCTCGACCAGGCGTTGGCTCGGCTGTGACCCCATCCACATGCCCCATGGTGCGGTGAACATCCCATGGTGCGGTGGCCCAAAACGGCTTCATTCCGCCGTTGTGGAGAAAGTGTGTTGCCGCACCATGGGGAATGTATGGTGGAACCATGACTGGACAGACGGTTGATGCGCATGCGGCGGCGCTCGGGGCGCTGGAACGGTACTTCGGCTACGGATCGTTCCGCCCCGGGCAGGACGGCGTGGTCGACGCGCTTCTTCATGGGCGCGACGTGCTCGCCGTCATGCCCACCGGCGCCGGCAAATCCGTGTGCTACCAGATACCGGCCGCTTTGCTGCCCGGCGTCACCATCGTCATCTCGCCGCTCATCTCCCTCATGCAGGACCAGGTCGACTCGCTGAACGACCAGGGCCTGCCGGCGGCGTTCGTCAACGGCATGCAGGCACCGGACGAGCAGTCGATGGTGCTCGCCCAGGCGGCGTCCGGGCAGGTGAAGCTCCTGTACGTCGCCCCGGAACGGCTCGAGACCGGACGGTTCCGCGATTTCGCCATGCGCACGCCGATCTCGTTCGTCGCTGTCGACGAGGCGCACTGCGTCTCCCAATGGGGCCAGGATTTCCGCTCCTCGTATCTCGGCATCGGCGATTTCATCCGCTCGCTGCCGCGCCGCCCGGTCGTCGGCGCGTTCACCGCCACCGCCACCGAGAAGGTGCGGCGCGACATCGTCGGCCTGCTCGGCCTCGTCTCGCCGCAGGTGACGGTCACCGGATTCGACCGGCCGAACCTGTATTTCGACGTCATCAACATGGAACGCAAACGCAAGGCCGCGTGGATCGTGGACTACGTGGCCTCGCATCCGGACGAATCCGGCATCGTGTACTGCTCCACGCGCAAGGAGACCGAACAGCTCGCCGACACGTTGAACCAGTCGGTCCCGCAGCGTCCCGGCGCGGGCGGTGCGTCCGGCGCGGGTCCGGGGACGGGGGAGCGCGGGCCCGTCGCCGTCGCCTACCACGGCGGCATGAGCCCGGAGGTCCGGGCCAGGGCGCAGCGGGATTTCGTGACCGACCGGGTTCCTGTCGTCGTCGCCACGAACGCGTTCGGCATGGGCATCGACAAATCGAACGTGCGCTATGTGATCCACCACAACATGCCCGAATCCATCGAAGCCTACTACCAGGAGGCCGGTCGTGCGGGGCGTGACGGCGAACCCAGCCGGTGCACGCTGCTGTGGAACGATTCCGACATCGGCACGCGCCGCCGTCTGCTGGAATCGGACCACGACAACGAGCGCATGACTCCCGAGGAGCAGGAGATCGCGCGCCGCAACCGCCGCCGATTGCTCGACGGCATGATCGGCTATTGCCGCACCACCGAATGTCTTCATCGGTACATGACCCGCTACTTCGGGCAGGAGGACGGTCCTGCCGCGGCGGGCGGCTCCGGCGAGGCGGGGGATGCGACCGTCAAGTGCGGCGCGTGCGCGAACTGCGAACGCACGTTCACCACCATCGACGTGACCGACATCGCGCGCAACATCAGCCGCTGCGTGCACGATGTGACGTTCGACCACGACGAGCTGGGGCGGGAGACCACGCCGTACCCGGTGCGCGACGGTCTGGGCTCCGGCAAGATCGTGAAGATCCTGCGCGGTTCGCAGGCGCGGGATCTCGCCTGGCTCAACCCGGAACGCATGCCGAGCTTCGGCACGTTGAAGGACGTGCCGGAGAGGCGTGTACGCGACGTGCTCAGCCAGATGGCCACCGACGGTTATCTCGCCATCAGCGACGGGAGTCTGCCGATCGTCCGCTTCGGCACCCGTGCGGTGGAGACGGTATCACCGGACTTCCACTATGAGATCAAACGCGTGGAACGCAAGGCCGTGCGCTCCGACGGCGGCGCGTCCGGCGGTGGTCGGATGCGCCGGTTCGGCGTCTCTGCCGGTTCGGCGTCCTCCACCGTGTTCGGCGCGGCGGGCACGAACGGTCCCGTCGATGCGGACGCCTACGTGCCGGGCGACGAGGAGGAGGCGCTGTTCCAGCGTCTGCGCGAATTGCGCAAGACCATCGCGCAGGAGATCGGCAAGCCGCCGTACATCGTGTTCTCCGACCGCACGTTGCGCGACATGGCGCGCATCAAACCGGCCGACGATGCGCAGTTCCTCGCGGTCAACGGTGTGGGCGAGCGCAAGCTCCAGGCGTACGGCGCACGGTTCATGGAGGCGATCGCCGCGTTCGGCGGAGCGGCCTGAGCCGGACCGTGTAGGCTTGGGGCGGCCGTGAGTATAACGAGCGTCTATAACGATGGCCGGATGCGACGGGCCGCCTGCCGACGATCGGCGACTAGGATGGGCGGCGGATACGCCGGTGGCACGCGGACGCGTGCCGTCGCGGCGTATGCGGAAAGGAACGAACATGGCGGAGAAGACCGACAAGCCGGTGGTGGAGAGCTTCCAGCTCGACCATACGAAGGTGAAGGCGCCGTACGTGCGCTACATCGACACGGAAAAGGGTCCCCGCGGCGACGTGATCTCCAACTACGACCTGCGCCTCGTGCAGCCGAACGAGAACGCGATCCCGACGGCCGGGCTGCACACGATCGAGCACACGATTGCCGTGCTGCTGCGCGAACGCATCGACGGCTACATCGACTGCTCGCCGTTCGGCTGCCGCACCGGCTTCCACCTGCTCACCTGGGGCGAGCACCCCACCGAGGAGGTCGCCAAGGCGCTCAAGGAGTCGCTTGAGTTCATCGCCTACAAGGCCACGTGGGACGACGTGCCGGCCACCACGATCGAAAGCTGCGGCAACTACCGCGACCACAGCCTGTTCACCGCGAAGGAATGGTGCAAGGACATCCTCGCCAAGGGCATCAGCTCCGATCCGTTCGAACGCAAGGTCGTCTGAGAGAACGGTCGGGGCGCTGGGGCGTCGGGGCGTTTCCGTCGTCAGGACGCCTTTCGATCGTCGCCGGAAGGTCAGGGAACATTCAGCCGGTCCACGGGAAACCCGCGATGTTTGTGAGGCGGGCATGGTAGCGTAGCGCGTCAGTTGATTGTTTCCGATCGAATCCCCGTGCGGGGCTCTCGCGCGACCGTGAGGTGAGGTGTGGTGTCCGATTCCAATGCGTCGTCCCGTCGTTTCCGTCACGCGACCATGCGTGACCTGCCGCATATGCTCAAGGTGTATGCGCATGCGCGCGAGCTGATGGCCCGCAACGGCAACCCCACGCAGTGGGGGAACACGTTCCCCCGCGAGGAGGTCGTGAAGGACGACATCGCCAACCAGCGCACGATGCTGCTGGTCGATACGCAGAATGGACATGAGCGCATCCTCGCCCAGTTCGCCCTGTGCCCCGGCGAGGACCCCACCTACGCGCATATCGACGGCGCGTGGCTCGACGACGACACGTATGTGACCATCCACCGCATCGCCTCGTCCGGTCTGGTGCGCCACGCCGCCCGCGACTGCATCCGGTGGGCGTTGAAGCACTACGGCAACGTGCGCGCCGACACGCATCCGAACAACAAGGCCATGCAGCACGTGCTCGAGACGAGCGGCTTCGCCCGCTGCGGTCTCATCCAGCTCATCGACCGGCCGACGGATACGACGCGTATAGCCTACCAACGCCACGAATGGTAGGGAGCATTGCTCCGAATTTACGGGAAAGCCCCTCGACCCATTGCATGGGCATCGAGGGGCTTCGTCGTATCGGGCGGACGTGGCGGCTATTCGGCCTTCGCCGCGGCGACCTGCGGGGTGCCGGCGGCGTCCGCGCCCTCCAGCTTGGAGTGGCGGCGGCTGTAGCCGAAGTAGACGGCCAGGCCGATGACCAGCCAGATCGCGAACCGCACCCAGGTCTCCCAGTTCAGGCCGGCGATGAACACCAGGCAGAAGATGATGGACAGCGCCGGCACGACCGGCACGCCCGGTGCCCTGAAGCCGCGGTGCGCGTCCGGGGCGGTCTTGCGCATCCACAGCACGCCGGCGGAGACGATGATGAACGCGGACAGCGTGCCGATGTTCACCAGCTCGAACAGGATGTTGATGTTGATGAAGCCGCCGGCGATCGCGGTGAGGATGCCGAAGAACCATGTGCCCTTGAACGGGGTGCGGTGCTTCGGATGCACCTCGCTGAAGAACTTCGGGAACAGGCCGTCGCGGCCCATCGCGTAGCAGATGCGCGACTGGCCGTACAGCTGCACGAGCATGACCGTGGTCATGCCGACGAGCGCGCCGATGTTCACGATCACGGCCAGCCAGTTCATGCCGGTGTACAGGATCACGCCGGCGACCGGGGCGTCGATGAACTTCGCGAACTCCTGGTAGGGCACGATGCCGGTCATCACCAGCGTCATGATGATGTAGATCACCGTCGAGACGGCGAGTGACAGGAGGATGCCTCGCGGCAGCGTCTTGTTCGGCTCGATGGTCTCCTCGGCGGAGGAGGACACGGCGTCGAAGCCGATGAAGCTGAAGAACACGATCGACGCGGCCGGCAGGATGCCGTACGGCTGGGTGGAGCCGGGCTGGAACGTGTAGATGCCGTACGGGGAGAACGGCTGCCAGTTGGACGGCTTGACGTACCACACGGCGCAGATGATGAACAGCGCGATGATCGCGAGCTTGATCATCACCATGATGTCGTTGGTCTTCTTCGTCTGGTTGATGCCGATGGACAGCACCCAGGTGATGAGCAGCACGACGACGAAACCGGGCAGGTTGAAGTAGGTGGTCACGCCCGGCGTGGTGCCGTAGGCGGCCGTCAGCTCGACCGGCAGGCTCAGGCCGAACCCTTCGAGCAGCTTGTTGAAGTAGCCGGCCCATCCGGCGGACACGGTGGCCGCCTGCAGGGCGTATTCGAGGATCAGATTCCAGCCGATCACGAACGCGATGAGTTCGCCGAACGCCAGATACGCGTACGAATACGCGGATCCGGACACGGGGGCCATCGACGCGAACTCGGCGTAGCACAGGCCGGCGAAGCCGCAGCAGATCGCGGCCAGCAGGAACGACACGGACAGGGCCGGGCCCGCGGTGAGAGCGCCCTTGCCGGTCAGGACGAAGATGCCGGTGCCGATGATCGCGCCGATGCCGAGCATCGTCAGATCGAAGGTGCGCATCGTGCGCTTGAGCGGGGTGGAATCGGCGACAAGCTGATCCACCGTTTTCTTACGGAACAGATTCATGGTCTTCTCTCATGAACACGTGGAATGGGCTTGGCCGGACGGAATTCCGGGACCCCGGCACGCCTCAACGCCGGGAGTCTTGAATACGGTCGATTGTTGCCCCCGAACGTTACGGGCGGGAAAACGGCAAACAAACCGTGAAAAGCGAGTGTACATGGACTGCCGGAAAACCGGCGCGGCGCGTCTCATGAAGCGATGCCGGACGTGGACGCCGGCGACGCGGCGCCGCCACGCCCGGCCGCAATGTGGTCGCATGCCATGGACACGTCACCACGCCGCGCGACAATGGGGCGTCATGAGTATGAACGCAGCTCCCGAAATCGAATTCAGCTCTCCGGAGGGCAAGGCCAACTATGCGGCCGCCCGACGTCGCTACCCCGCGCAGGCCATCGTCGACCTCAAGGCATTGCGCGACAACATGGCGCATCTGGTGGACGTGGTCGGCGGCCCGCACTCCGGCACCGCCGTGATGGGCGTCGTCAAGGCCGACGCCTACGGCCACGGCCTGCTGCCCGCCGCGCTCGCCGCGCTCGCCGGCGGCGCGACCTGGCTCGGCACCGCCCAGTCGCACGAGGCGCTGCTGCTGAGGAAGCTCGGCATCGGCCCCGACCGCTGCCACATCCTCACGTGGGTCTACAACGGCGCCGAAGTCCCGTTCGACGAGCTCATCGCCAACGACATCGACGTGTCCGTCGGCTCGCTGCCCGGCATCGACGCGGTGGCCGCCGCCGCCCGCAGGCTCGGCAGGACGGCGCGCGTGCACGTGAAGGTGGACTCCGGCTTCGGCCGCAACGGCTTCACGCCGGAGGGCTTCGACGCGGCGCTCGCCAAGCTCGTCCCGCTCGCCAAGGAGGGCGTGCTGCACATCGTCGGCCAGTGGAGCCACCTCGCCGTGGCCGATTCGCCGGACGTGCCCGAGTTCGTCGCCTCCACCGACCGTCAGATCGAGAACTTCAAGGCGTTCACCGCCCGCATGGAGGCCGCCGGCATCGCCCCCGAGATCCGCCATCTCGCGAACACGGCGGCCACGCTGTCCCGCCCGGAGATCCACTTCGAGCTCACCCGTCCGGGCATCGGCCTGTACGGCTACGAGCCGGATCCGGCGATGGGCACGCCGTCCAGCTACGCGCTGAAGCCGGCGATGCGCCTACAGGCGCAGCTCGGCACCGTCAAGGACGTGGAGGCCGGCCACGGCATCTCCTATGGCCGCACCTACCTCACCCCCGACGACACGTCCACCGCGATCGTGCCGCTCGGCTACGCGGACGGCATCCACCGTTCCGCCTCCGGATTCGACATGCAGGGCGCCAAGCATGTGGAGAAGGCGGGCGGCCCGGTGCGCGTGATGACCGCCGAAGGCCCGAAGCTGTACCGCGTCTCCGGCCGCGTGTGCATGGACCAGTTCATCCTCGACCTGCACGGTTCGGCCGCCGCGCTCGGCGTGCACGAGGGCGACACGGTCGAACTGTTCGGACCGGGCCGCGGCGAGGAGTTCGCCGAACCGACCGCCGACGACTGGGCCCGCGCCGCCGACACCATCAGCTATGAGATCTTCACCTGCCTGCGCAACCGCATCCCGCGCCTGTACGAGCATGCCGCCGAGGTGCTGCCCGAGGCCGATCTCGCCAAGCTCGATCCGGCCTCGCTGCTGTAGCGGCCCGCGCCGACGCCGCGCATCGACAGGGTCTTCCCCCTTTGCCAAGGGGGAAGACCCTTTTTCTTTCCGTCTTTCCCCCTATATGGGGGTGTATGTGTGAAACCCATGTTGTGTATGGAATCCATAGTGATAACGAGGGTATAAGCGCTTCCTGTAGGGGTGTTAAGGGGGTGTTCGCGACGGGGGAAATGTCGATACCATGCGACGGAGAAGGGGCGTCGTCCGCGGCGTGTCGCGATGCGGAGCCGGTTTCCGGTAGATGTATACCGGCCGGTCGCATTGCGGGGTATCAATGATGGTATTGCGATGCCGTCGGTGCCGTGACCGCCGCCGCACGCCAACCGGACACGTCGAAAGGAGGCCGCCATGGGAGCCGGTGGATTCACCAACGAGGAGATCGCGTATCTGCGTTCGCTTCCCGCCGTCGCGCGCGTATCGAACGGACGGATCCGCTACTCCGAGGCGTTCCGTCGCGAGTGCATGCGCCGGTACCGCGCCGGCGAATCCCCCGTGCGCATCTTCCGCGACGCCGGATTGGACGCCTCCCTGATCGGATACAAGCGCATCGAACGGTGCATCGCGCGTTGGCGCACCATGCCGGACGCCCCCGAGACCTCCGGAACCACGGGAATCGCCGGAGCCGCCGGAAGCCCGGACGCGGACGCGGCGTCCGGCGGCGCGGCGGACGGCAGGCTCCCGAAGCCGTTCACGCCGGAACTCAACGTGCGCGCCGGCAAACGGGACCTGCGCGACCTGCTCATCTCCCAACAGGTGATGCTCATCGAACACCTCGAATCCGAGGTCGAACGGCTTCGCGCGGAAATCGGCGAACGGTCCGGAAAGTAGCGGACGGCCGCTGCTAGGCTTGGGGCCAAGGGGGAGATGCGCCATGGAACCCAGCCACCACGATGACCTGCCGACGGGCCGCGCCGAACGCGTGCCGAAAGGCGAGGGCTACACCGCGTCCGACGAGGAGCGGTGGGCTCCCGAGCCGCCCAAATCGAAGTCGCGCACCGCGTTCGAACGCGACCGCGCGCGGCTCATCCACTCGTCAGCGCTACGTCGGCTCGGCGCGAAAAGCCAGATCCTCGTCGCCGGCACCGACGACTTCGCGCGCACGCGCCTCACCCACACGCTCGAAGTCGCCCAGATCGGGCGCCAGATCGGCAAACTCCTCGGCTGCGACCCCGACGTGGTCGACTGCGCCTGCCTCTCCCACGACCTCGGCCACCCGCCGTTCGGCCACAACGGCGAGGCGGCGCTCGCCCGCATCGCCCGGGGCATCGGCGGATTCGAAGGCAACGCGCAGACGCTGCGCCTCCTCACCCGGCTCGAACCCAAGGTATTCCACCCGGACGGCCGCTCCGCCGGCGTGAACCTCACCCGCGCCTCGCTCGACGCCGCCGTCAAATACCCGTGGACGCTCGCCGAGGCGGCGAAGCACCCCAAAGGCGAACGCAGCGCCAAATACTGCGTCTACCCGGACGACGAACCCGTGTTCCGCTGGCTCAAACAGGGACTCGCCGACCCGACCGCACGGCCCATGGAATGCCGGATCATGGACCTCGCCGACGACATCGCCTATTCGGTGCACGACGTGGAGGACGCCATCGCCACCGGCGCGTTCAACCCGATCGCGCTCTCCGACGCGCGCGTGATCGACGCCGTCGTGGAGCAGACGCGTGCATGGTACGGGCCGCAATGGGACCCGGACCGTCTCGTCGAGGCGTTCGCGCGCCTGAAACGGCTCGACATGTTCCCCGATCATTTCAACGGATCGCGATTGGCCCTGGCCCAGCTCAAGAACATCACCTCCGACCTGATCGGCCGGTTCGCGTGGAGCGTCGAGGAGGCGACGCGCGACACCTACGGCCCGGGGCCGCTCACCCGGTATTCGGCGCGGCCCATCATCCCCGAGGAGACCTCGTACGAGATCGTCGCGTTGAAGGGCATCGCCGTGCATTTCGTCATGGTGCCCGGGGAGAGGGAGCCGATGCACGAGGAGGAGCGGCGCATCGTCGAAGACCTCGTCGACGTGCTCATGGCCGATTCGCCCCGCCCCAGCGACATCCTCGAAAGCCAGTTCCTCGACGACTGGGAGACCGCCGCCAACGACGGTGAGCGCCTGCGCGTCGCCGTCGACCAGGTCGCCTCGCTCACCGACTCCTCGGCGCTCGCGCTCCACTCGATCCTGTTCTGAACGATGTCGCCGGCGACGCGCGGCGAACCGGACGGACGGCGGACACGCGCCGACGACGGAAACCGGCATACCCGCACCGGTGCCGCGGCGAGGCGGTAGGGTAGTGTGTCATGGCCGGAATGATCAAGAAGGAAGACATCGAGAAGGTGCGCGCCGCCGCGGACCTCTACGACATCGTATCCGCATCCGTGTCGCTCAAGCCCTCGGGCACCGGCACGTTCGTCGGCCTATGCCCGTTCCACGACGAGAAGACCGGCAGCTTCAACGTGCGTCCCGCCCTCGGCGTCTGGCACTGCTTCGGCTGCGGGCTCGGCGGCGACGTGTTCAAATTCGTCGAACAGCAGGAGAACATCGACTTCCGCGAGGCCGTCGAACTGCTGGCCGACAAATACCATATCGAACTGCACTACGAGAGCACGGGCGCCGGCAGGCCGGATGGGCATTCCGGCTCGAAGCGCGCGCGACTGCTGGAGGCCAACGAGGAGGCGCAGCGGTTCTTCACCAGCCAGATCATGAGCAAGGAGGCGCTCGCCGCCAGGAAGCTGCTCGGAGGCCGCACGTTCAGCCAGGCCGATTGCGAGCGGTTCGGCTGCGGGTACGCGCCCCAGGGGTGGGACAATCTCGTCCGTCATCTCGCGTCCAAGGGGTTCACGCAGCAGGAGATGCTTGACGCCGGTCTCGCGCGTCAGGGGCAGCGTGGCGTCTACGACTACTTCCGCGGCCGCGTCACCTGGCCGATCCGCGATTCGACAGGGCGCACGCTCGGTTTCGGCGCGCGCAAGCTGTACGACGACGACCAGATCGCCGCGAAGTACATCAACACGCCGGACACGCAGCTCTACCGCAAGAACCAGGTGCTGTACGGCATCGATTTGGCGAAGAAGGCAATCGTGAAGAAGCGCCAGGTCGTGATCGTCGAGGGGTACACGGACGTGATGGCCATGCATCTGGCGGGCATCGACACGGCCATCGCCACCTGCGGCACCGCGTTCGGCACGGAGCACGCGAAGATCGTGCGTCGCCTCATCGCCGACGATTCGCTCGGCGCCGTCCAGCTCACCGGACCGTTGAAGGTCGAAGGCGAGAAGCTGAGTTCGCGCGTCGTGTTCACGTTCGACGGCGACGCCGCCGGGCAGAAGGCGGCGCTGCATGCGTTCGGCCTCGACGCGGCGTTCCTCTCGCAGACGTTCGTCGCCGTGGCCGACGACAACCTCGACCCGTGCGATCTGCGCATCGAACGCGGCGACGAGGCGGTCCGCTCGCTCATCGAGCACGCCGTGCCCCTCTACGATTTCGTGATCGACGCGGCGATCGGCCGTTTCGACACCCAGTACGCGACCGGACAGGTCGGGGCGGCCAAGGCCGCGGCCCCGCTGATCGCGCAGATCCGCGACCGGTCGCAGCTCGACTGGTACACGCGTCGCGCCACGCGCCGCATCGGCATCGACCTCGACATCATGCGGGACGAAGTGAGGCAGGCGCGTCGACGGCTGCACGTGCGCGACGAGGACGCGTACGCGCCGCGCCGCCGGTTCAACGGCGGCGGCGCGTTCGACCGCGGTCCGCGCGGCCGTGACGACGATCCGTACGCCGATCCCGCGAAACGTCGTGAGCTCGAGCATCGCGACGCGACCGAGCAGACGTACTTCCGCATCGACGACGCCGTGTTCATCGCCGAACAGCAGTTCATGGCGCTGCTCATCCAGGTGCCGCGCGCCGTGAGCCCCAACGGGTTCGCGGAGCTGACGCTCGCGAATTTCATGACGCCCGTGTTCCGCACGCTGTTCCAGGCGGTCGCCGCTGCCGGCGGCCTCCCCTCCGCGGACACGCCTCAGGGGCTGTGGATGCACAATCTCACCAAGGCGGGCGGCCCGATGCTCGAATCGACGATCAACGAGCTGGCCGTCATGCCGCTGCCGCTGTCCGGTGGGGAGCGTGCGGCGGGCGACGCCTCCGGCGCGGGCGTCTCCGACCCGGCCGGTGCCATGCCGGACGCGCGTCTCAGGACGCCCACGAAGGCCGAGAGCCGCTACGCCTCCGAACTGCTCGCCAAACTGCTCGACATCGGCTACATGCGGCGCATCGGCGCGGCCCGGCGCAGGATGGCCATGATGCCGGACGGCGCGGAGAAGATCGCCCTGCTGGGCGAGATCACGCGGATGGAGACCCATCGCAAGGACATCCAGTCGCAGGTCTACGGCAACGACATCGGGTGAGCCTCGCGGGGCTTTCGCGATTGGACTGGTCGGGAATCCGCGGATTGGCCCCATCCAAATTGGACTGGTTTGGACTGGTCGCGCCGCCGGCGTCCGATAATGGTCGGCGACCGGTGCCGTGCCGTCCGCCAACGGACGCGCCCGGCTCCGCATTGCATCGTACGAACCAGAAGGGATCATCATGACGCAGAACCGTGCCGAACTCAACCGCAACCTCGCCCAGATGCTCAAGGGCGGCGTGATCATGGACGTGACCACGCCCGAACAGGCGAAGATCGCCCAGGACGCCGGCGCCTGCGCGGTCATGGCGCTCGAGCGCATCCCGGCCGACATCCGCGCGGCCGGCGGCGTCTCCCGCATGTCCGACCCGGCCATGATCAAGGGCATCCAGGAGGCCGTGTCCATCCCGGTCATGGCGAAGGTCCGCATCGGCCACATCGCCGAGGCGCGCATCCTGCAGGCCATCGACATCGACTACATCGACGAGTCCGAGGTGCTTTCCCCGGCCGACGACGTCTACCACATCGACAAGAACCAGTTCGACGTGCCGTTCGTGTGCGGCGCGAAGAACCTCGGCGAGGCGCTGCGCCGCATCGCCGAAGGCGCGGCCATGATCCGCACCAAGGGCGAGCCGGGCACCGGCGACGTGATCCAGGCCGTGCGCCACATGCGCACGATGAACAAGCAGATCCACGAGCTCGTCTCCCTGCGCGACGACGAGGTGTACGAGGCGGCCAAGCAGCTCGCCGTGCCCTACGACCTCGCCAAGTACGTGCACGACAACGGCCGTCTGCCCGTCGTCAACTTCGCCGCCGGCGGCGTCGCCACCCCGGCCGACGCGGCCCTGATGATGGAGCTCGGCGCCGAGGGCGTGTTCGTCGGCTCCGGCATCTTCAAGTCCGGCGACCCGGCCAAGCGCGCCGCCGCCATCGTCAAGGCGACCGCCAACTGGCAGGACGCCGATCTGCTCGCCAAGCTCTCCGAGAACCTCGGCGAGGCCATGGTCGGCATCAACGAGGACGAGATCCAGACCATCATGGCCGCCCGAGGCGAGTGAGACCCGGAGGCGATTGACATGGTCGTAGCGGTCGAATACATCTCCAAGGAGGAGTCCGACGGCGTCGAATCCGGGCATGACCGGCACGGCGTGACCGGCATCCTCGCCGTGCAGGGCGCGTTCGCGGAACACGCCGCCGTGCTCGACAGGCTCGGCGCGCCGTGGAAGCTGCTGCGCGCCGCCGAGGATTTCGACGACTCCATCGACCGGGTGATCCTGCCCGGCGGCGAATCCACCACGCAAGGCAAGCTCCTGCACTCCACCGGACTGTTCGAGCCGATCGCCGAGCACATCAAGGCCGGCAAGCCCGTGTTCGGCACCTGCGCCGGCATGATCCTGCTCGCGAAGAGGCTCGACAACGACGAGCACGTGTACTTCGGCGCGCTCGACGCCGTTGTGCGCCGCAACGCGTACGGCCGCCAGCTGGGCAGCTTCGCCGCCACCGCCGACTTCGGCGAGCCCGGGGACGCCGACTACATCGAGGATTTCCCGCTCGTGTTCATCCGCGGGCCGTACGTCGTCTCCGTCGGCGGGTCGGCGCGCGTCGAAACCGAGGTCGACGGGCATCCGGTGGCGCTACGGCAGGGCAACATCCTCGCCACCGCGTTCCATCCGGAGCTCACCGACGACACGCGCCTGCACGAGCTGTTCCTCGCCCTGTAACGCTCCCCCATACTCCCCATGGCTGCTTCCCATAGCGCGGAACCCGCCCCGCAACCGCTCCCATGGTGCGGTATGAAGATGATGTGAAACGGCTATTTTCCGCCGTTTTGCATCGCCGCACCATGGGAGTTTTACCGCACCATGGGATGATTGTCGGGATGGGTTGCGGGATGATCGTCGAGAGAGGCGTCCCGATGGCGGATGCGGATGCGGAGCGGGAAAGGAGGACGGGCATGCAGCTGGAACTCGACCGGCATACGAACGTGCCGATGTACCGGCAGCTGGCCGCGCAACTGCGCGAACGCATCGTCTCCGGCGAACTCGCCGAAGGCTACCGGCTTCCGCCCGAGCGTGAGCTCGCCGCCAGACTCGGCGTCAACCGCACCACCGTGCTGCAGGCCTACCAGCAGCTGAAGGACGAAGGCCTCATCGCCTCCAAAGTGGGCAAAGGCACGTTCGTGACGCCCGTCGCCGATGCCGCACCGGTCCGGCCCGCGAACCATGAAAGGGATTCGCGGGCCGGTCGGGAACGGGAGCCCTCGCCGGCCGGCGGCATCGTGCACACCATACGGGATCGACACCCGGACTCGGAGACGGAACCGTCCGTCGTGCCGCCTCCATGGTCGGTGCTGTTCAGCGACTATTCCAACCGGTTCACCTATCACGACATCGCATCGG
Source organism: Bifidobacterium sp. LH_426 (assembly GCF_056356875.1). Lineage (NCBI taxonomy): Bacteria > Bacillati > Actinomycetota > Actinomycetes > Bifidobacteriales > Bifidobacteriaceae > Bifidobacterium > Bifidobacterium sp. LH_426. The sequence continues at coordinate 25,242 of NZ_JBKEVB010000012.1, read as the reverse complement.
CCGATCGGGCCCAACGCGGCGGCACCGTCATCGATTTCGCCACCGGTTCGCCGAACCCCGGCGACATCCCCGACGACCTGCTGCGCGCGGTGAGCGTCGAGGCGTTCTCCTCGCACGAGTTCGACGGCCGGCCCGAATCGCCCATCGAAGGGTTCGCGGAACTACGCGCACTGCTCGCCGACCACATGCGTTCGCGCGGCGTGCGGTGCGACGAACGCAACGTGATGGTGCTGTCGGGTTCGGAGCAGGGCATCGACCTGTGCGTGCGCGCGTTCCTCGATCCGGGCGATTGCGTGCTCGTCGAACAATCCACGCTGTTCTCCGCATTGCAGGCGTTCCGTTCGGTGGGGGCCCGCGTCGTCGGCGTGCCGATGGATGGGCTGGGCATGCGTACCGATCTGCTGGAAGGCTACTGCGCGAGGTTCCATCCCAAATTCATCTATACGATCCCCACGGCGCACAATCCCACTGGCGTCACGATGCCGACCGCGCGCCGGCGCGAGCTCATCGCCGCGGCCAGACGCCACCAGTGCCTCATCATCGAGGACGACGCCTACGGCGATCTATGGTACGGGCCCATGCGGCAGCAGACGGGGGAAGGCGGGCGCGACGAAGGCGATGCCATGGCGGTCCGGCCCACGCCGGTGGCGGGCATGGAGAACGCCGGATATGTGATCTACCTGTCCACGTTCTCGAAGACCGTCACATCCGGACTGCGCACCGGCTGGATCGTGGCCGACCCGCATGTGATCGGCAGGGTCGCGGCCCTGAGACGAATGGTCGACCAGCATACGAGCACGTCCTCGCAGCGCATCTGCATGGAACTGCTCAGGGAGGGGCGCATCGGCGCGCATGTGGACACGCTCACCAAGGCGTACCGCGATCGCCGCGACCGGACGATCGCCGCGCTGGAACGATATGCGCCCGACGGCATGCGATGGACCGTGCCGGAAGGCGGCTACTACGTGTGGGTGACGTTGCCGCGGGGAGCGCGCGCGTTGGCGCTGTTGGAGCGATGCCGGGCCGAAGGCGTCACCTTCATGCCGGGCGGCGTCTTCGACGTCGACGAGACGGACGACTCCCACATCCGTCTCAACGTCGTGCGCCCCGCAGCGCGTGATCTCGACAAGGGGATCCGCATCATCTGCGAGGCGCTCGAATGAATCCGGACGAATGAATCCGGACGATCGGCTCAGGCGATCTGGGCGAGCAGGGCGGGAAGCTCGGCCATCGAATCGATGACCGCGTCAGCGCCGGCGGCGACGAACGCGTCACGCGCCTTGGCGCGGGCCGCGCGCTTGCCGGCCTCGTCCAGCGCCTCGAACTCCGCCTGGCTCAGCGCCATCTGCGAGCTGCCCTCGGTCACGCCGATCGTGAACACGCCCGCGTTCTTGCCTTCGCGGATGTCGGAGAGCGTGTCGCCCACCTTCGCGGCGCGGCGCACGTCGGTCACGTGCAGCGCCTCCAGGTTGCGGAAGATCATGTACGGGTAGGGGCGGCCGTAGCCGTCCGTGCCGTCCGGGCTGATCCAGAAGTCCGGATCGTAGCCGTTCTCCTTGGCCTTCGGCACGACGATCTCCATCATCTTGTCCGTGTAGCCGGTGGTCGAGCCGATCTTGAGACCCGCCTCGCGCAGGGCGGCGACCGCCTCCGTCACGCCCGGCTTCGGGTCGGCGAAGCCGTCGAGGATCGACAGCAGCTTCGGCTCGAAGTGCGCGTACACGGCATCCGTGTCCGCGTCGGTCGGGGCGGCGCCGTGCCGCTCCTCCCAGGCGCGGGCGATGCGGTCCATGTGCAGCATCGTGTCGATGTGGTCGTGCTTGAGCATGCCCATCGGCTTGCGGGTCTCGGCCATCGTCGGCTCGACGCCGAACTCCTTGAACGCCTCCTGGAACGCCTTGACGGGGGCGAAGCAGCCATAGTCCACGGTCGTGCCGGCCCAGTCGAAGATCACGGCTTCGAAACGGTTGGTCATCATTGTCCTTTCAGTGACTCATAACGGTTGTATGCGGCCCCCTCCGTCGAGGGGGCTCCCGCGAAGCGGGTGGGGAGAGAGGCGGGGATCAGGCGGTGAGCTTCACGTTCGCCGGGGCGGCGGCCTTGATCGGCTCGCCGGCCTTGTCCATCGCGGCGATCGCCTCGGGCACGGAAGCCGAGCCGGTGGCCGCCTCGAGCAGGCCGCGCTCGCCCATGTACAGGGCCAGCAGCTCGGTCACCTTCTCGATGTCGTCCGTGTAGATCTCGCCGATGTTGCCCAGGCGGAACGTCTCCTCGTGGGTGAGCTTGCCCGGGTAGATCGCGTAGCCGCGCTCCTTGATGAACTCGTACATGTCGTGGAAGTCGAACTTCGTGCCGTCCGGGTAGAGGAACGTGGTGATGATCGGGCCCTGGTTCTTCGCGAGGAACGTGCGGAAGCCGAGCGCCTTCATGCGGGCGATGAGCAGGTCGTTGTTGAGCTGGTAGCGGGCGGAGCGGGCCGGGATGCCGCCTTCGGCGAACATCTCGTCGAGCGCCTTCGAGAAGGCGAGCACCACGTGGGTGGGGGAGGTGTAGCGCCACTTGCCGTTCGCCTTCTCCAGCGTGTTCCACTGGTCCCACAGGTCGAGGGACAGCGAACGCGCCTTGCCCTTGGAGGCTTCGAGCTTCGCCTTGTTGCAGATGATGAAGCTGAAGCCGGGCACGCCCTGGATGCACTTGTTGGCGGAGGAGACGAGGAAGTCGATGCCCCAGCCGGAGACCGGGATGTCGACGCCGCCGAAGGAGCTCATCGCGTCGACCATGAACGTGCAGCCGTGCGCCTTGGCGACGGTGGCCACGGCGGCGATGTCGTTGAGCAGGCCGGAGGTGGTCTCCGAGTGGATCATCGAGACGTGCGTGATGGACGGATCGTTCCTCAGGTACTCCTCGACCTTGTCGGCGTCCGGGATGCGGTCGTACGGCTCGGCGTACTGGACGTAGTCGATGCCCGCGTGCTCGCAGATCTTGACCTGGCGGTCGCCGTACGCGCCGTTCGTGCACAGCAGGACCTTCTCGTCCTTGCCGATCACGGAGGTGATCACGCTCTCCACGCCGAAAGTGCCGGAGCCCTGCATGAGCACGACGGTGTAGTCGCGCGGGTCGCAGTGGGCGAGCTCGAGCAGTTGGCGGCGGATCTTCTGGGTGATCTGCTGGTAGTCCTCGTCCCACGTGCAGTGGTCGAAGAGCATCTCCTCCTTGACCGTGCGGGTCGTGGTCAGCGGTCCGGGGGTGAGCAGCTTGTATTCGTTGGCCATGATGGTCGTTTCCTTTCCTTGGCTTGATGAGTGGGGTTATGTGAAGTGCTGTTGCTGTTGCGAAATGCTGTGAATATGGCTTCCGCCCGCAGAGTGTAATCACGAAGGAAGTTTTTGAAAATTTCTACGTAGATTTCGCCCTGCGGGCGGAGTGTCGTTTGTAGTAAGCGAGTTGCGTTCAGATTGCGTTCACTTGCGCGGTCTGGGCGCGACTCAGGGCGAGGCCCGTCACTCGCCGCCTTCCGCGGCTCGCTTGCACTCGGACGAGAAGTCCTGGTGCTTCTGGAGCAGGTCGACGGTCAGCGGTTCGGGGAAGGACTTCGAACGCTTGGAGGCGTTCGCCGGGGCCTTCTCACCCTTGTAGAGCGGGGTCGGGTAGGTCTCGAGCAGCTCCTTGCGGCCCTGGTCGATGATGACGCCGGCCATCTTCTGCGCCTTCGGGTTGGTGGCGCGGCCCTTGTCGAGCACCGCCACCGATTCGGTCAGCGAGTAGTTGCCTTCGGTCGGGTCCACGTAGTCGATGGGCAGGCCGTTCTTCTTGTCCGCGACCGCCTGGTGGCGCAGGCCGAAGCCGATCGCCACCTCTTTGGCGCGCACGGACTTGAGCGGGCCGGAGCCGGACTGTTCGAGATGCGGGCCGGCGTTGCGGTAGATGTCCGTCAGGATCTTCTTGCCCTTCGCGCCGGTGCCGTAGGCGTCGACGATTGCCTGGACCATCAGCCAGCCGGTGGAGGAACCCTCCATGTCCGGCACGGAGATCAGGCCCTTGTACTCGGGCTTGGCCAGGTCGGCATAGCTCTTCGGCTTCGGCACGCCCGCGGCCTTGAGGGCCTCGGTGTTGATGATGATCGCGCCCTCCTGCGCGGTGGTGGGGGAGCGGTAGGCCGGGGCCTTCGAGTTCTCCGTGTCGCCGAGCAGCTGTGAGTGCACGTCCGTCAGGTTCGCGAACATGTGGTTGCGGTCCTGGGCGGAGTCCACGTAGTAGGAGCTCATCGTCAGCATGTCCGCCTCGAGGGCCTTGCCCTCGGCCAGCATCTTGCCGCCGAGCTCGGAGGTGCCGAACTCCTGGATGATGTACTGGTCCTTGTAGCCGTTGCGGTCGAGCGCATGTTCGAAGGCGGTGACGGCCTCCTCGTCGGCGTTCGTGTAGATGACGACCTTGCCGCCGGCCGCCGCCGCGGACGTGGAGACCGCGCCGAAGCCGACGAGCAGCGCCACGCACACCGCGGAGGCGATGCCGGTGAGCAGGCTGCGGTTCCTGCGGTTGCCGCTGTCCGGCAGCTGGAAGGTGGCGGCCGCCGCCGCGAGCTGGCGGCTCGGGCGTACGGTGCTGAACGAGGCGGCCACCTGCGGGGTCCTCACGGTGGCCTTGGCCTTGCGGGCCTCCTTGGCGCGCTCGGCGGCACGGTCGCGGGTGAACAGGGCGATCAGACCCTTGACCACGAGGTTGACGACGAGGATGAGCAGCGAGAGCACGAACACGTCGTCGAACTTGGCGATGTGCTGCAGGGCGGAGATCTTCGTCGTGATGACCTGCGTGCGGGCGCCGGTCAGGAAGACGACTGCCGAGATGGTGACCATCGCGTTGACGAAGTAGTAGCCGAAGATCTGCAGCAGGGTCGGCCACGCGTTCGGCGTGACGACGCGCACCAGCGTCTTGATCCAGTTGTCGCCCATGAGCTTGGCGGTGGTCTCCCAGCCGGCGTTCATCTTGGTCAGCGAGTCCTTGATCATCTGGTACGGGGTGGCGAAGTAGTGCACGATGTTCGCGATGATGAGGATCCAGAACGTGTTCTGCAGCGGCGAGCCGGAGAACATGAACAGGAAGGCGATGCCGAGCACCATGCCCGGGACCGTGTTGATGATCGCGGAGATCGCGTCCACCGAGCGGCGGACCCACGCGGGCAGCTTCGAACGGGAGGTGACCAGGCCCGCGGCGTAGACGAACACGCATCCGAAGATGGCGGTCATCACGGCGACGTACAGCGAGTTGGTGAACACCTGCGTCAGCTGCGAGTCGGTGAACAGGTTCGCGATGTGCGCGAACGTGAAGCCGAGATGGTCCGGCCACTCCTGGACGAACGGGATGAGCAGGATCACGAGGAACACGGAGAGCACGCACACGAGCGTGACGACCGAGGCGATGCCGCAGATCCAGTCGCGCTTCTTCCCCTTGGGCAGGTCGATCTGGCTGATCTGCTTGTAGCGGATCGCGAAGCGTTCGAGCACGGTCATCAGGACGATCGAGATGATCGACGGGATGAGCATGAACACGGCGATCACGGCGCCGCGGTTGAAGTTCGGGATCGAGCCGAGCATCTGGTTGAACAGCGTCATGGCCAGCACGTCGTAGGTGCCGCCCACCGAGGTCGGGATGCCGTAGTCGGTGAACGCGAGGAAGAACGACTGGATGAACGCGACGGCCAGCGTGCCGACCAGCGGGCGCAGCACGGTGTTGAGGAAGGTCGTCAGCGGGTTGTCGCCCATGATGTGCGAGACGATGATGAACTTCTTGTCGACGAACTGGAAGCTGTTGTTGATGAGCAGGAAGCAGGTCGGCAGCGTGTAGATGACGTAGCCGATGAGCAGGCCGTTGAACCCGTAGATGTCGAACAGCGGGTGGCCGATGATCTGCGTGATCAGGCCGTTCTTGCCGAACGAGTAGATGATCGCGAAGCCGTAGGTGATGGTCGGCAGCAGCATCGGCAGCTGCGCGAGCAGGGCGACGGCCTTCTTGAATCCGCGCGGCACGTTCGTGCAGTTGATCGTGTAGCTCAGCAGGAACGCGAGCAGCACGGCGACGAGCGCGGAGACGGCGGCGACGGTCAGCGAGTTGGTGATCGACCGGATGAATTCGGGGCGGGACAGGATCGTCGCGTAGTTGTCGAGCGTGGCCTCGCCGCCCGCGGTGGTGAAGGAGCGGATGATCACGAGGATCATCGGCACGACGAGGAATCCGATGAAGCACACGGCGACGATCGCGAGCAGCGTCCACAGTTCGGTCTGCTTCGGCTTGGAGGGCCGCGCCTCGTAGTTGTGGATCTCGGGGCGGATGTTGGGCAGCTGTTTGCCCGCCTGGATGGACTCTACCGACATGGCTCAGGCCTCCTGGCCCGCGGAGGCGAGCTCGGCGTTGGCGTGCGCGGCCGTCTCGGCCTCGTCACCCTCGTTGAACAGGGTGTAGATGTTGTTGCGCTTCACCTCGAGCTGGTGGAGGATGAACTTGCGCACGAAGTCGGACGCCGGATGCTCGATGATGTTCTCCGGGGTGTCGTACTGCGCCACCTTGCCGTGGTTGATGATGAGCACCTTGTCGCTCATCGTGCACGCCTCCTCCGGATCGTGGGTGACCATGATCGTGGTGAGGTCGTACTGCTCGACGATCTGCTTGATCTTCGCCTTGATGGACTCCTTGATCACGCCGTCCAGGGCGGACAGCGGCTCGTCGAGGAGCAGCAGCTTCGGCTTCATGACGAGGGTGCGGGCGAGCGCCACGCGCTGCTTCTGGCCGCCGGAGAGTTCGTCGATGTGCTTGTTGAGGTGCTCCTCGAGGCCGAGCAGGCTGATCAGCTCCTTGATCTCGTCCGGCGAGGAGATGCCCGGGTTGTTCCTCAGGCCGTAGGTGATGTTCTCGTAGGCGGTGAGGTTCGGGAACAGCGCGTAGTCCTGGAACACGATGTTGAAGCCGCGCTTCTCCATCGGCACGTGGGTGAGGTCCTCGCCGTTGTAGATCAGCTGGCCGCTGGTCGGCTCCGTGATGCCCAGGATGATGTTGAGCAGCGTGGTCTTGCCGCCGCCGGACGGGCCGAGGATCGACATGATCTTGCCGTTGTCCAGTTCGAGGCTGATGCCGTTCAGCACATGGGTGTCGCCGAACGACTTGGTGATGTCCTTGAGTTCGAGCATATTTCGTCAACTGCCTTTTTCTGTCCGGGCCGGCTTTCCGCGGCCCGTTCGCGGGGGCGCCGCGGTCGCGGTGCCGTGATCGGTATTCAGTTATCGCGGTTTGGACCTCATACCGTGGCAGCCGAACCGCGCTGCATCTCCTATCGTGCCGCCGCTTCGGGCCGCGCGGACGGCGTGCAGGGGAAAGTTGACTGAAACCATGGTGAACAGCAAGTGAAACTACGCGGGCGGTGTGTAGTCGGCGTAGTCCCGCATCGTGCGCGCGGACGGACCAGGGACTCGGGAAAACTTGTTCTTCATATTCCGTTCATGCGGAATTCAGTCATGAAAAATCGAAAAAGTCGGGAGGAAAAGCCAATAGCGAGTAAGCGTGACCAATGATTTCGCGGAAAACGGTCGGAAAACAGCACGCCGGGACTACGTAACAGGGCGCGGTTTCCGTTAGGATACTTACGGTAAATCCCCTTGTTCCACGGAGGAATCGATGCGGCGCTGGCTGGTCGGACTGTTGAAAAGCGAGACGATTCTCATCGTCGCCACGGTGCTGGCATTGATTTCATGCTTCATCGTCCCGCCGGACGCCGACTACAAGGGCTATGTGCACATGAGCACGATCAGCCAGCTCGTGTGCCTGATGCTCGTCGTGTGTGGTCTGCAGCGCATCGGCGTGTTCCGCATCATCGGCTCGCGTCTGCTGCATCACGTGCGCACCGCGCGGGGGCTCGTCCTCACGCTCATCTCGCTCACGTTCTTCTCCGCGATGCTCATCACCAACGACGTCGCGCTCGTCACGTTCATCCCGTTCGCGATCTCCGTGCTCGTCATGGCGCACATGGAGGAGCATGCGGTGCTCGTCGGCACGCTGATGACCATCGGTGCGAACGTGGGCAGCATGCTCACGCCGATCGGCAACGCGCACAACCTCTACCTGAAGGCGCTCACCGGCATGCCGTCGATGGAGATGATCGGCATCATGGCGCCGTACTCCGTGACCGCCGCCGTGCTGCTCGTCGTCATCACCTGCGTCGTGTTCGGCTCCAAGCCGGTCTCCGAATTCCAGTCGTTGGACGGTGCCGGCATCGAGCAGGGCGTGCTCGCGCCGGAAAGCGGCAAGCCGCGCCCCGACGAGATCCGCATCACCGGCTATGGCGCCGGCTACGGCGGATGGCGCACCGTCGTCTACGCGCTGCTGTTCGTGGTCTGCCTGCTCGCGGTGAGCGACTTCATCCCGCTGTGGCTCATGTGCGTGATCGTGTTCGCCGCGTTCCTCGTGTGCGACCGCAAGGCGTTCCGCAACGTGGATTGGGGGTTGCCGCTCACCTTCACGATGTTCTTCATCTTCATCGGCAACATGAAGCGCGTGCCCGAATTCTACGAGCTCGCCGCCTCGCTGGTGGACGCGCATCCGCTGGAGGTTGCGGTCGGCTCGAGCCAGCTCATCAGCAACGTGCCCACCACGATTCTGCTGTCCGGCTTCACCGAGCAGTGGCGTCCGCTCATCATCGGCACGAACCTGGGCGGCATGGGCACGCTCATCGCCTCGATGGCCTCCCTGATCGGCTACAAGAACGTCGTGCGCAAATATCCGGACCGCAAGGGCCGCTACCTCGCCGTCTACTCGGCCGTCAACGTGCTCTTCCTCATCGTCCTCGTGGGGCTTTCCTGGATCATCGAGCCGTGACCGGCGCCGGTCGGCGGGGACGCTCGTCGTCGTGGTGTAACGTTTATATGGCTGGTTCGCGTCGATCAGCGAACGATTCGATTGGCCGAAACGGGGAGTATCGCCATGGCTACATTGCGTGACGTCGCCAAGGAGGCGGGAGTGTCCATCGCCACCGCGTCGGTGGTGCTTCGTGGCGAACCGGGGTTCAAGCCGGCGACGCGTGAGCGGATTCTCCAGGCCGCCGAGAAACTGCATTACACGGCGAACCTGTCCGCCCGTTTCCTCAAGCAGGGCAGCAGCGGCGTCATCGCGTTCGTCGTCCCCGAATTGGGGAACCCGTATTTCTCCGATCTGGCATCGGCCATTTCGCGGGAGGCGGCCAAGGCCGGCTATCAGGTCATCGTGGTGCAGACGAACGCCTCGCCCGAAGCCGAGCGCGACTCGCTCAAACGCATCAGCACGCCGATGTGCGACGGGCTGATCGTCAATCTGCACAACACTTCGGAGGACGAGCTCCGATCCCTGATCGGGGACCATCCCGCGGTGCTGTTCGAGGATTATGCGGCGCACCCCCGCTACGACAATGTGGCATTGCCCTTGGAAGCGTCGTTCCGGGCGGTGTTCTCCTATCTGAAGTCACGTGGATACGAGCATGCGGCGATCGCCGGTGGCCGACGGTTCGCTCCGGGCGAGTTCGGTCAGGAGGGCCGCAACACCGGTTCGCATCTCGCGGTCCGGGCGATGATCGACGCCGGTCTCGGCTCGGAGAGCGACACGATTCCATGCGAATGGACGGTGGAGGGCGGGGCCAAGGCCGCCGCGACGCTCGTCCAGGCGGACCTGGGGTACGATGTCGTCTTCTGCATGAACGACCTCATCGCCTTCGGTCTGATGCGCGGCATGAGGGAGATGGGCATCCGCGTACCCGAAGACAAGGCGGTGTTCGGGTTCGACGGTGTGAGCCCCGCCGCGTACTGCGCGCCGTTGCTGAGCACGATAGCCATCGATTTCGATGATATGGCCAGGCAGGCCGTATCGATGCTGGTCGAGCGTATCCGGGGCGGGGAATCCGTCGAACCGCGTAGGCGCATCGCCGGGTTCTCCCTGGTCCGCGGCGAATCGGCCTGACGGGCGTCTCCTGCATGCCCGGGGTCTCCCCGGGCCCATCTGTTCCGTGGATGGTCTCCCGGTATCCCCGTGTATTGAACCTATTGGGTGAAACGTTATTGGCAAACCTCAACAAGAACGTTTCAACACGCCGGCGGCAGAGAAATACATATCGGCATATATACGTTGAAAAATAGCCATTACATAGCATCCGAGCATATGGCTGCGCAAAAAGGTTAAACGTTCTTGTAAATTCATGTTATGCTGAATGCGACAACGGAAACGGCGGGAGCGGGGTCCAGCGATGGGCGCCGTCGTCCGTCTCCATGTGGAATCCCGAATCCAAAGGAACAACCATGACAAAGGAAGTCAAGAAGTACGGTCTCACCGTGCAGCTGGCCGTACTGGCGGTATCGCTGCTGCTCACCAGCTCCAACATCATCAACGGCATCCTGCCGCAGATCCGCGATGGTCTTCATGTGTCCAACGCGGCCGCCGAACTGCTGTCCACCACGCCGTCGCTCACCGCACTGATCACGCTGCTGCTCAGTCCGGCGATGGCCAGATTCTTCGGGCTGAAGAACGTGATCGGTCTCGGCGTCGCCCTCGTCGGTGTCTCCGGAGTGGTGCCGATGTTCGTCAGCGACTACACTGTGATCCTCATCTCGCGCATCGTGCTCGGCCTGGGACTCGGCTGCTACAACTCGCTGGCCGTCGCCATTATCCAGGTGATGTGGTCCGGCGATACCCGTTCCACACTGCTGGGTATCCGCGGCGCGTTCGAGAACATCGGCCAGATGATCCTCACCGCGCTGGTCGGCGTGCTGGCCTCCTCGTTCGGCTGGCAGGGCTCCTTCTCCGCCTACATCCTCTCGTTCGCGGCACTCGCATGGTTCTGGATCGTCGTCCCGGACGTCAAGCTCGCCGACGACAAATCCGATGACGAGGATGCCGCCGAGGGCGGCGATGTGTTCGCAGAGAAATCGAATTACGTGATTCTCATCTTGTTCGCGCTGTTCGCCGCCGGCTATCTGATCGCCATGCAGTCCGGCTTCGTGCGCTGGGCGGCCGTCACGCAGGAGGCGCTGGGCGCCGACTTCAACACATCCACCGTCATGTCCATCGGCGTGGCCGCCGGCATCGTCTCCGGCTTCGGATTCGGCGCGCTGAACAAAATCCTCGGCGACATGAACACCCTGTATCTGGGCATCGCCATCGAGGCGCTGGGCTGCTTCCTCCTGTACTTCGCGAACGGCAGCTGGCCGATGCTCGTCGCCTCGATCATCTGCTTCTACGTGCCCGGGCCGATCCTTGGACCGTGGCTGTTCAACCAGCTGCCGAAGTACGCGACCAGATCCCAGCAGGCGTTCTGGTCCACCGCCATCATGATCGGCTTCCACGTGGGCATCTTCCTCGCCCCGCTCGCCATGACCGCCGTCGAGGCGATCCTCGGAAGCTCCGATCTGGCCGTCTCCTTCCTGCCGTTCGGCATCGCGCTGCTGCTCGTCATCGTCGGCGTGTTCGCCTACATCCACCTGAACCGCGCCCGCAACGGTGCCGAGAAGGCCTGAACGAACGGGAAGGAGCCGACCATGGCCGAGACCTACCAGCCGGTCGAGGAGTTCACCGCGCCTGCGCCGCTACGCGACGCCGACGACGTGATCGACCTCTACGCCGGCATCTTCAACCGCAATGACGAGGAACTGTACGTCCAGGACATCGCCGATGAGAAGTCCGCCGACTGGATGCGCCGCGAGGTGCCGTTCTTCGAATGCGCCGACGCGGTCATCGAACGCGTCTACTGGTTCCGCTGGTGGACGTTCCGCAAGCACATCACATCCACGCCGGAAGGCCGCATCATCACCGAATTCCTGCCCGACGTCTACTGGGCCGGCGCGTACAACTCCATCAACTGCGCGAACGGGCATCATGTCGCCGAAGCCCGTTGGCTGAGGAACGGCGACGACCTGATCCGCGGCTATGTGGACTTCTGGTTCAAAGGCTCCGGCGACGAGCTGTCCTATTCGTCCTGGATCGTCGACGCGGTGCGCCGTTATGCCGAGACCCGCGCGGACCGGGACTTCGCCGTATCCCTGCTCGACGGGTTCGTGCGGTTCTATGAGACCGTCGAGGAGCGCAACATGACGCGTTATGGCCTGTTCTGGTCGTACGACGACCGCGACGCGATGGAGGACTCCATCTCCGGATCCGGCCTGCGCCCCACGCTCAACAGCTACATGGCCGCCAACGCACGATCCATCGCCGTGATCGCCCGATGGTCGGGTCGGAGCGACCTCGCCGACCGGTTCGACGCGAAGGCGTCCGCCCTGACGGGGCTCATCCGCGAGGAGCTGTGGGATCCGGAAGGCGAGTTCTTCAAGGTCCTGCCGTTGGATGACAAGGACGGCGTCATCGCCGCCACGGATTTCACCGATGTGGATCCCTCACGCAACGTGCGTGAGGAAATCGGATACATCCCGTGGGCGTTCGGACTGGCGGACGAACGGCATGAAGGCGCGTGGCGTTTCCTCGCCGATCCCGATTATTTCGCGGGGGCCGTGGGCATCCGCACCGCCGAGGCATGCCATCCTCGCTACATGAACCGCGACTCGGCCCATGAATGCCAGTGGAACGGTCCCTGCTGGCCCTACGCCACCACGCAGACCCTCAACGCGATGATCGCCGAGATCCGTTCCGGCCGCGGCGGCGTGGGGCCCGGCGATTTCATGCGCGAACTGCGCCGGTACGCCGCCATCCATCGCCGACAGACGGCGGACGGCGAGATGGTCGACTGGATCGACGAGGATCTCGACGCCGACACCGGCGCATGGATCTCCCGCGACCAGCTCGAGGCGTGGGAATGGAGGAAGGACAAAGGCGGATACGAACGGGGCAAGGACTACAACCACTCCGCATTCGCGGACCTCGTCATCTCCGGGTTCGCCGGCGTGGACGTCCATGGCGATGCGGACGGCCGTACCACGCTCACCGTGGCCCCGCTCGCCGTCGGCCACGGGATGCCGTACTGGCGGCTGCTGGGATTGCCGGCGGGCGACTCCACCGTCGACCTCTACTACGACCTTCTCGGCGACCGCTACGGGCATGGTCCCGGACTCACCGTCATCGTGGACGGGATCTCCCATCACGACGACTCCGCACGGCCACGCATCGACGTCACCCTGTGAGCCGTCGCCGTCATACCACCACCCTCACGCATAAGGAGAACCAATGTCACGGATGCAGCATCCCCGGTGCACTGTGCTGAAATCGGCCGTGGCGGCGATGGCCGCCATAGCCATGACCATGCCCATCGGCGCGTTCGCGGCCGAGAACGGCTCCACGCACGCGCAGGAGCAGGAGAGCCGTCGCGTGGTCTCACGCGTCGCCCGGAAAGGCAACGGCGAATACTATCTTGAAGTGGACGGCAGGCCGTACCTGTACTCGTTCGCCCAGAACATGGGCACATGGGAGCGCATGGGGCACCAGGAGGAGTTCAAGGAGAACTCCGGCTCCAGCCGAAATGACTATCCCACGAGGCATCTCGATCTAAGCTTCGGCGAGAACGCGTACGAGAAGACCGCGAACCTCAACTACGCGACCATATCCCAGGCGCTGCTATGGAGGGACGTCGAAGTCAGGCCCGGAGAATACGACTTCACCGTATTGGACGCCTATGTGAACTGGGCCAGGAAATACGGGCTGAAGATCGACCTCGCGTGGTTCGGATCCGCCTGCCAGAGCGGTTCGCGCATCCCCACATACAGCGGCGCATGGAACGGCAAGGAGAACAAGACCGTCGACATCGGCTACCAGTACACCGCGCCGTCCTGGTATGTGCAGGACGAGGACGGCGATCCGATCGGCGACTACTACGACATCACCGGAGGCAAAGGCAAGGTCGACTATCCGCTCATCACCACCGGTCCGAAGGCCGAGAAGATGAAACAAGCCGAGATCGCAACGATGAAGGCGATCTTCGCCCATCTGGCGCAGACCGATCCGGATGGCACCGTCATCTCCATCCAGCTCGAGAACGAGGCGAACAACAACCCGCACTTCAAAGACCGGTACATCGACTGGATCAACGAACTCGGCAAAGCCGTCAAGGAATCGGATTACAGCATCGCCACGCGCGTGAACTACTCCGGTTCCGGCTATCCGGTGAACGTCAACGATTACGCATACATCGACTTCGCCGGACCCGATCCATACTCCACCAGTGTCAGCCGCATGAAGGAGATCATCGTCGGAGGCAAACGATACTCCACACTCGGTCACATCGCCGAGAACTCCGGCGACTACGCCAACCTGACCTCGCTGGAGACCGCCGCCTTCGCGGCCGGAGGCGGATACGGCACCTGGGAGATCGACAACTGGTTCTGTGACGGAGGCGGCGGCCACTTCAACGGTCCGCACGCGCTGTATTCCAACCTGGAGCAGAGCGACATCCACTCCCAGGAGATGTACTACGACTGGAAACTCGGCGAGATACCCACCATGACCGAACAGGCCAAGGAACTACAGCGGTACAATCCGGGACTCAACGCCATAGGACAGATACTGGCGGGGGCGACGGCATCCGACCGCGCCGGCTTCAACGTCGACCAGGACGATCCGCAGACCGAATACTCGGCCATGAAAACGATCGGCCGGTATCGTCTCGGTTTCCACACGACCGACGGTGCCGTCGGCATCGCCGCCACCGACGGCCGGAACCTGTACGTGACCTCCGACACCGCCGGTTCCGTCACCATCACCACCGAGCAACGACCCGACGCCGCCAGCATCGGCGCATTCGACGAGAACGGCGAATGGGCGGCGGCGGAGCAACGCGCCGTCACCGCGCAGAACGACGGCACCTACGCCATCACACTGAAGACGGGAGAGGCGTTGCGTCTCGGCATGCCGGTCAGTGACATACCGGGCAACCTGGCATTGGGCGCCACTGCGAAACACAGCGGAGCGGACGCCGACTACCCGGCCTCGAACGTCAATGACGGCGATGAATGGAGCGGCACGAAAAGCCGGAACAACCCCACCTATCCGCAATACGTCACCCTGACGTGGGACAAGCCGCAGACCTTCGACACCGTCGATCTGTCCGGCATCTACGCCAAAGACCAGAACCCTACCGACTGGGACATCGAGATCTCCCAAAACGGCAAGAACGGATGGACGCGGGTCGCCTCCTCCGGCGACGTGACATGGAGCACCTCGGACGGGACGGCCGAGCACCACGCCGTCACGATGCCCATGCAGCGTGACGTCATGGCCATGCGCGTACGCATCAACAAGGCGGCGACCACCTGGGGAGCGTACTACATCACCGAAATCGCCGTGACCGACACATTGCAGCCTCTGGCGGAACTCGTCGCGGACATCGACTCCTCCGGGCCGAAGGAACCGGACTACACCGCTGAGACATGGGAGCCGTTCGCGCAGGCGTTGGATGCGGCTCGCACGATGCTGAAGCAATCGGAACCCGACGGCCATGCGGCGAACGGGGCGAAGCGGACCTTGGAATCGGCATGGAAGGCGTTGACGAAGGCGGAGCGGCCGGCCGACCCGGGAACCTCCGGACCGGACCGACCGGGCGCGCCCGCCGACCAGAACGGGACGGACCGGTCGAACCGGCCGACGGAACCCGGAAAATCCGGGGATGACGCCAGGGCCTCCGATGCCGCGGTCACCGGGCGGAAGCGGTTGTCCGACACGGGTGCCGCCGTGGTCCTGATCGCCATGGCCGCCGCCGTCGCCGCGCTCGCGGGCATCGGCATGGCCGTCGGCGGACGCAGGTACGGCGACCACGGATAAGAGACGACCGGAACGGCATGGCGTCCCTCATGCCGACGGCATCCCAGTGTGAGGCCCGGCCCATGACGGGCCTCACACGTTTCGCCCGTGACGAGCCGTGACGTTTGCGTGACCGGCGTGGTCCATGTCGACCCGCAGGGAAAGTTAACGCACGGTTCACCTTCCGGTCAACCGTAGTCCCTCGGCGGCACACCCGCGCGGGCTATCGTCGTCCTCGACAATACGAGATGATGGTGGAACTGTCGCGAGGAGATGGAACCTTGCAGCCTTCGGTGGGAATTCGCGAACGCATCGACCACGTGTATCCGTCATTGAGGCCGGCCGAACGGTCCGTCGCGCGGTACATCCGCGACCATATCGAGGAGGCGGCGGGGCTGACCGTCGGCCAGCTCGCCGAGGCGACGCACGTCAGCCAGCCGACCGTGATCCGCTTCTCCCGCAAGCTCGGCTTCGGCGGCTATCGCGAACTGCGCTACGTGCTGCGGCATCCCGAGGCGGAGCGCCAGGTGACGTTCGATCCGCTCGAAGGATTCGACCTCAATCCGTGGGACGATCCGGAGAGCGTTCCCGCCAAGGCCGCCGCCGGCGCCACATCGCTCATCGACGAGCTGCGACGTTCGCTCGACGTGAAGGCGTTCCGCAAGGCGACGACCCTGCTCGCCGGCGCGGACGCCATCGACATCTACGGCGTGGAGAACTCGCTCGTGCCCGCCACCGACCTGTTCACCAAACTCATGTATCTGGGATTGGACTGCCGCCTCAACACGGACGCCTACCTCCAGCAGATCGGCGCCGGGCATCTCACCGGCGACGACGTGGCGATCGCGTTCTCCCATTCCGGATCGTCGGCGGACACGGTGAAGGCGCTGCGTCTCGCCAAGGCGGCGGGCGCGCGCACCATCGCCGTGACCAATCACGTCGGCTCGCCGTTGGCCGGTTCCGCCGACGTGACGCTGGTCACCGGCTCCGGATCGCACACGATCTACGGCAACGCGATCTTCTCGCGCGTGGCGAACGTGGCGCTCGTCGACATGCTCTACATGGGCGTGATCCTGTCCGACTACGGCCGGTTCTCCACCGCGCTCGACCAGTCGGGCAGGATGATTGCGGACCGGGAGTACCGGGGCTGAGCCCCGGTACCCACCCCCAAGGCTCAGCCGACGTGGCGCTCGAAGCGGTGGAAGCCGGTGATCGCGTCGATCTCGGCCATCGCGTCGGCGGGGATCTCGAAGCCGGAGGCCCTGAGGTTGTTCTCCAGCTGGCTGGGCTTGCTGGCACCGGCGATCACGCAGCTGATCTCCTTGTGCTGGAGGATCCAGGCGAGGGAGAGGGCCGGCAGGTTCACGCCGAGTTCGTCGGCCACGCCGCGCAGACGCTCGACCATGTCGAGGTTCGCATCGGTGAGCAGGTCGTTGATCTGGTGGTCGGCCTGCCAGGTGGCGCGTGAGCCGGCCGGCAGCGGCTGGCCCTTGCGGTACTTGCCGGTGAGCAGGCCCTGGGCGAGCGGTGAGAACGTGGTGATGCCGATGCCGAGCTTCGAGCACACGCCCATGATCTCGTGCTCGATGTAGCGGTCGGCGAGGTTGTACTGCGGCTGCACCACGGTGATCGGGTAGAGGCCGAGACGGTCGATGATGCGTTGCGCCTCCTGGAGCCTCGCGCCGCCCCATTCCTCGGAGACGCCGTAGTAGAGGACCTTGCCCTGCGCGACGAGGTCGCTCATCGCGCGCAGCGTCTCCTCCAGATCGGTGGACTCGTCGAAGCGGTGGCAGTAGTAGAGGTCGAGGTAGTCGGTCCTCATGTTCTTCAGGCTCTGCTCGCAGCTCTCGAAGATGTGCTTGCGGCTCAGGCCGCGGTCGTTCACGCCGTCGCCGGTGGGGAAGAACACCTTCGAGGAGATGACCAGCTCGCGGCGCGGGAAGCGGCTCAGCACCTCGCCGAAGAAGCGTTCGGCCACGCCCGCGGAATACGCGTCGGCGCAGTCGAAGAAGTTCACGCCGTTGTCGAACGCGAGGTCGACGGTCTGCTTCGCCACGTCCTCGGCGGCGGTGCCCTTGAGGTCGGTCACCCAGCTGCCCAGCGCGATCTCGCTGATCTTCAGTCCGGACTTGCCTACGTTGCGGTACTTCATCGTTGCTGCTCTTTCCTTGATTCAGGCGTTAACGGTCACAATCCATTGAATCACTTCAAGTGCGCTTCAATGCAAGCTCCGCATGATGGACGTGGCGTGCCCATCCGCCGTGCCCATCCGTCGTGCCCATCCGTCGTGCCCACCCGGCCGTGGCGTTCCCGTATCCGGACACGACACCGGTGTAGTGTCTATGGTGGGAGAGAGCGAAATGCGACATGATGTCTGACGGACGGAATTGACGGTCTGTCAACATATCCTCAAGGAGGCGGCATATGTATTATTCCAACGGCAACTACGAGGCGTTCGCGCGGCCGAAGAAGCCGGAAGGCGTCGACGGCAAGCACGCGTACATCATCGGCACCGGACTCGCGGCCCTGTCCGCCGCATGCTATCTCGTGCGCGACGCGCAGATGCCCGGCGAGAACATCCACATCCTCGAAAAGGACGACGTGCCCGGCGGCGCCTGCGACGGCGCCGAGATTCCCGGACTCGGCTACGTGATGCGCGGCGGGCGCGAGATGGACAACCACTTCGAGGTGATGTGGGACCTGTTCCGCTCCATCCCCTCCATCGAGAACCCCGACGTCTCCGTGCTCGACGAGTACTACTGGCTCAACAAGGAGGATCCGAACTACTCGCTGTGCCGCGCCACCAAGGACCAGGGCAAGGACGCCGGCACCAAGGGCCGGTTCGGTCTGTCCGACAAGGCCGCGCAGGAGATCATGAAGCTCTTCTTCACCCCCGACGAGGAGCTCTACGACAAGCCGATCACCGACTTCTTCGACGACGAGGTGCTCGACTCCAACTTCTGGATGTACTGGCGCACCATGTTCGCGTTCGAGAACTGGCATTCCGCGCTGGAGATGAAACTGTACATCAAGCGCTACATCCACCACATCGGCGGCCTGCCGGACTTCAGCGCCCTGCGCTTCACCCGCTACAACCAGTACGAGTCGATGATCCTGCCGATGGTCACCTACCTCGAGTCGCACGGCGTCGAATTCCGTTACGGCACCAAGGTCGAGAACGTCGAATTCGCGATCGGCGGCGGCGACGGGCCGAAGCGCGAACGCACCGGCGTCGGCCAGGACACGATCCTCAAGATCCAGGCGACCTCCGGCGTGTTCAAGCGCAACCCGTACGGCAGCGCCACGAAGAAGATCGCCGTGCGCCTCGACCTCGACCACGAAGGCGACAAATCCTCCATCGACCTGACCGAGAACGACTACGTGTTCATCACCAACGGCGGCTGCGTCGAGAACTCCACCATGGGCTCGCAGCACGCGCCCGCGCCGTGGAACCCGGACCTGAAACCGGGCGGCGGCTGGGACATGTGGCGCCGCATCGCCGCGCAGGACCCGAGCTTCGGCCACCCGGACAAGTTCTGCTCCGACCCGCAGGCCACCAAGTGGATGAGCGCCACCGTCACCACGCTCGACGGCGAGATCCCGCCCTACATCCAGCGCATCTGCAAGCGCGACCCGTTCTCGGGCCACGTCGTGACCGGCGGCATCGTCACCGTCGCCGACTCCAGCTGGCTGATGAGCTGGACCCTCAACCGCCAGCAGCAGTTCCGCGACCAGAGCAAGGACCAGCTGTGCGTCTGGGTGTACGGCCTGTTCCCCGACAAGCCCGGAGACTACGTGAAGAAGCCGATGACCGAATGCACCGGCGAGGAGATCTGCGCCGAATGGCTCTACCACATGGGCGTGTCGACGGAGAAGATCGAGGCGCTCGCCGCGAAGCACGCCAACACAGTGCCGGTCATGATGCCGTACATCACCGCGTTCTTCATGCCGCGCGCCGCCGGCGACCGCCCGGACGTCGTGCCGGACGGCGCCGTCAACTTCGCGTTCCTCGGCCAGTTCGCCGAGACGCCGCGCGACACGATCTTCACCACCGAGTATTCGATGCGCACCGGCATGGAGGCCGTCTACACGCTGCTCGACGTGGACCGCGGCGTGCCCGAGGTGTGGGGCAGCGTCTACGACGTGAGGAACCTCCTCAACGCCACGGTGAAACTGCGCGACGGCGCGCCCGTCGCGGACATGAAGCTCAACTTCGTGGAACGCGCCGTGCTCGGCAAGGTGCTGAAGAAGCTCGACGGCACCGACATCGCCACGCTGCTCAAGGAGTATCACGTGATCTGACCGCGTGACCCGCGCATGCGATTCGGCATGCGCGGGAACGGCGACGGCCCGGCCGCAGGCGGTGAGCCTGCGCCGGGCCGTCGTTCGTTCCGATGTCGGCGATCGTCGCTGTGCGTCGGTGGTGACGGTTCAGATGTTGCCGCGCACGTGCTGGTCCGCCCACGACTGGGAGTGCGTGAACGTGGCCGGATCGGCGCTCACGTTCGCGTGCGGGTCGTCGAGCGCGTCGATGGCGGCGATCTCGGCGGCGGTCAGGTCGAAGCCGGCGCTCGCGAGGTTCTCGCGCATGCGCTCCACGTGCTTCGACTTCGGGATGACGATGCGTCCCTCCTGCGTATGCCAGCGCAGCACCACCTGCCCCGGCGTCGTCCCGTGCGCCTCGGCGGCCGCCGTGACCGGTCCGGATTCGATGTCCCTGCCGTGGCCGAGCGGGCTGTACGCCTCGACCGCGATGCCGTGCGCCTTGCAGAACGCGCGCACGCCGGGCTGGTTGAAGCGCGGGTGCGCCTCGATCTGGTTCACGGCCGGCGCCTCGCCGGAATCCTCGATGATCGCGCGCAGATGCTCGGGCAGGAAGTTGCTCACGCCCGGCACGCGGATCGCGCCTTCGTCGCGCAGCCTCAGCAGGGCGCGCCACGTCTCGCGGTAGAAGCCGGCGGCGGGGAACGGCCAGTGGATGAGATACATGTCGATGACGTCGACGCCCAGCTTGCGGCGCGACTCGTCGAACGCGACGCGCGCCGCGTCGTAGCCTTGGTCGCAGTTGCGCAGCTTCGTGGTCACCCAGACCTTGCCGGCCATGCCGGTGGCGCGCAGGGCGTCGCCGATCTGCTGCTCGTTGTAGTAGGCGGCCGCCGTGTCGATGTGCCGGTAGCCGAGTTCCAGCGCCTCC
Source organism: Bifidobacterium sp. LH_426 (assembly GCF_056356875.1). NCBI lineage: Bacteria > Bacillati > Actinomycetota > Actinomycetes > Bifidobacteriales > Bifidobacteriaceae > Bifidobacterium > Bifidobacterium sp. LH_426. Next base: position 4,307 of record NZ_JBKEVB010000012.1, on the reverse strand, counting down.
TCGACCGCGCGTTGCGTGTCCTCGGGCGGGATCTGGAACGTGCCGAACCCGATCTGCGGGATCCGGGTGCCGGCCTTGTCGTGCAACGTCAGTTCGGGCGACGTCGCGGGTGATTCCTCATGTGATGTGGTTGTCTGCGGATCGCTCATCATGCCCCCATTCGTCGATGATGTGGAATCGGGTTCCATTGTAGGCCCGTGCGCGGGCGTTCCCGGGGGTCTATCCCGCGGATGCCGTCCGAATCGGCGGTGATGCGACACGCCGGGCGAACGGCGGTATGACAGCGTTCTGAAACCGGTTTCAGCATACGTTTGCAAAACGAGCCGGCGGCGTCTATCATGTGAGATGTCAGCCGGGATACGAAGCCGGCGACCCAATAAGAAAGGTGGATATCATGACCAACAAGAACATCTTCGGTGATTTCATCAGCTACTGCGCCGACAACATGTTCCCGGAGAACATCGCCCGCCAGAAGATGGCCGAGACCGCTCGTCGTCACGGCGATCGCTGAATCGCATACTGATTCGTCCGCAGTCAGGTAGCGGATCGTCGGATTGATGCCAGGGCAGATGGCATCGGAGGCGTTCCGTGAGTTGCATGAACAATGAGGATACGGACAACGGCGTCCGCCCATAATCGTCTTCAGGATTCCCGCCCGCATACCGCGAGGCGGGTTTCGTCATATTCGGAGTAAATCGGCGTTCCCCGGTCTTTCGTATGCGCGTGGGCGTTTGCGGGCGCGTGTCGGCCCTCTCTGTGGAGGGGGCTCCCGGCGTGAGCCGGGTGGGGGAGAGCGCTCCCCCTTGTGAGGGGGGAGCTGGCGGCCGCAGGCCGACTGAGGGGTTGTCGGGTTGTTTGTGGTCGGTTTTTCGACACGCCGGTGGAGGCTAGTGTTTGCAGGGGTTTTGGGGGTTGTTTTGTGGTGTGGGTTTGCGGTGTTGGTCGGTGTGGTGTAGGTTATTCATTCGCTGCCGCTGAGCGGTCCGGTTGTCTGCTGTTGGTTGGTTTCCGGGTTGCTTGGCGTGTGTGGTGGTTTGAGAACTCAAGAGTGTGTTGTACTACTTACTTCTTTATAGTCAATGATTGCCAGTCCGATTCCCGCTCGTTTTCGAGTACCCGAGGGGGTTTGATGGGGGTCGGGGTTTTTGTGCGAACGTCCTTCCTTATAGGATGTTCCGTCAATTGTTTTTAGTGAGAGTCATCTGTCGATGTCTTTCTGCAATGTTTTTTGTGGAGGGTTCGATTCTGGCTCAGGATGAACGCTGGCGGCGTGCTTAACACATGCAAGTCGAACGGGATCCTCCGGGCTTTGCTTGGGGGTGAGAGTGGCGAACGGGTGAGTAATGCGTGACCGACCTGCCCCGTACTCCGGAATAGCTCCTGGAAACGGGTGGTAATGCCGGATGTTCCAGTTGATCGCATGGTCTTCTGGGAAAGGGTCTTACCGGTACGGGATGGGGTCGCGTCCTATCAGCTTGACGGTGGGGTGATGGCCTACCGTGGCTTCGACGGGTAGCCGGCCTGAGAGGGCGACCGGCCACATTGGGACTGAGATACGGCCCAGACTCCTACGGGAGGCAGCAGTGGGGAATATTGCACAATGGGCGCAAGCCTGATGCAGCGACGCCGCGTGCGGGATGACGGCCTTCGGGTTGTAAACCGCTTTTAGCAGGGAGCAAGGCTTTTTGTTGAGTGTACCTGTTGAATAAGCACCGGCTAACTACGTGCCAGCAGCCGCGGTAATACGTAGGGTGCAAGCGTTATCCGGAATTATTGGGCGTAAAGGGCTCGTAGGCGGTTCGTCGCGTCCGGTGTGAAAGCCCATCGCTTAACGGTGGGTCTGCGCCGGGTACGGGCGGGCTGGAGTGCGGTAGGGGAGACTGGAATTCCCGGTGTAACGGTGGAATGTGTAGATATCGGGAGGAACACCAATGGCGAAGGCAGGTCTCTGGGCCGTTACTGACGCTGAGGAGCGAAAGCGTGGGGAGCGAACAGGATTAGATACCCTGGTAGTCCACGCCGTAAACGGTGGATGCTGGATGTGGGGCCCTTTCCACGGGTCCCGTGTCGGAGCCAACGCGTTAAGCATCCCGCCTGGGGAGTACGGCCGCAAGGCTAAAACTCAAAGAAATTGACGGGGGCCCGCACAAGCGGCGGAGCATGCGGATTAATTCGATGCAACGCGAAGAACCTTACCTGGGCTTGACATGTTCCCGACGACCGCAGAGATGTGGTTTCCCTTCGGGGCGGGTTCACAGGTGGTGCATGGTCGTCGTCAGCTCGTGTCGTGAGATGTTGGGTTAAGTCCCGCAACGAGCGCAACCCTCGCCCCGTGTTGCCAGCAGTTCGGCTGGGGACTCACGGGGGACCGCCGGGGTCAACTCGGAGGAAGGTGGGGATGACGTCAGATCATCATGCCCCTTACGTCCAGGGCTTCACGCATGCTACAATGGCCGGTACAGCGGGATGCGACATGGCGACATGGAGCGGATCCCTGAAAACCGGTCTCAGTTCGGATTGGAGTCTGCAACCCGACTCCATGAAGGCGGAGTCGCTAGTAATCGCGGATCAGCAACGCCGCGGTGAATGCGTTCCCGGGCCTTGTACACACCGCCCGTCAAGTCATGAAAGTGGGCAGCACCCGAAGCCGGTGGCCTAACCCGTGAGGGGTGGAGCCGTCTAAGGTGAGGCTCGTGATTGGGACTAAGTCGTAACAAGGTAGCCGTACCGGAAGGTGCGGCTGGATCACCTCCTTTCTACGGAGAATACAGGATGCTGTCTGGCATCCGGTGTGTGCCCCACGGCCGTGATAGTCGCGGTCTGGTTGGGGTTGCTGGTGTGGAAGAGATCTTGGCTGTGGGCGTGCGGGGTTTCCCGTGCGGGCGGGCTTGTCCCGTGTGGTTGGTGGTATGGCATGCTTTTGGGTTCCCGGATCGCCACCCTCCGAGCCGTCTGGCTTCGGGGTGCGGGTCCGATTCCGCCGGGTTTCCGTGTTGGTCCTTGTGTGGGCTGGTGTGGTGCCTGGTGTGTGTTGGTGGTTTGAGAACTGGATAGTGGACGCGAGCAAGAGAACGAATTTGTTTTTCTTGTTTTGTTGATTTCGATCGAACTCCGAGGCTTTGTCTTCGGGTGTTCGTTCGGTCGTTTTTGTTGTGACCGTCAACGTGTTGTGTTGATGTGTCGTCCGATGTATTCGCGAATTTGGTTTTCGCCGGCTTTCACGCGTTGTGTGTGTTGCTGGTGAGGGCGCAGTGGTGGATGCCTTGGCGGACAGGACCGATGAAGGACGTGTGGGGCCGCGATAGGCCTGGGGGAGCCGCCGACAGGGCTTTGATCCCAGGATCTCCGAATGGGGGAACCCGCCACCCTCGATGGGGTGGCACCAGCCTTTTGGGCTGGGGGGTACGCAGGGAAGTGAAACATCTCAGTACCTGTAGGAAAGGATGTTCCGTGAGTAGTGGCGAGCGAAAGCGGATCAGGCCAAACCGGTGTCGTGTGATACCCGTCGGGGGTTGCGGCATCGGGGTTGCGGGAGCGTGTGTCCCGGTTCCGACGGACCGGGCGTGAGTTAGAAAACCGTGTGCGAGACGAACAGGATTGGATGCCTGGCCGTGGAGGGTGATGGCCCCGTAGTCGTATGCGCATGGTCTCATGATCGCGTGTTCCCAAGTAGCGCGGGCCTCGTGGAATCCCGTGTGAATCCGCCCCGACCGTGGGGTAAGCCTAGATATTCCTGTCCGACCGATAGTGAACTAGTACCGTGAGGGAAAGGTGAAAAGCACCCCGGGAGGGGAGTGAAAGAGTACCTGAAACCGTGCGCCTACGATCCGTCGGAGCCTCTTTGATGGGGTGACGGCGTGCCTATCGAAAAATGAGTCTGCGAGTCAGTGGCAGGTGGCGAGCGTAACCCGTGTGGGGTACGCGTAGCGAAGGCGAGTCTGAATAAGGCGTCTGAGTCGCTTGTCCTGGACCCGAAGCGGGATGATCTAGCCCTGGGCAGGTTGAAGCGCGGGTAGGACCGTGTGGAGGACCGCACCCACCTGGGTTGAAAACCGGGGGGATGACCTGGGGCTGGGGGTGAAAGGCCAATCAAATTCCGTGATAGCTGGTTCTCTCCGAAATGCATTTGGGTGCAGCGTCGGGTGATTGCTTGCGGGGGGTAGAGCTACTGGATGCTTGAGGGCCCATACCGGGTACCGACAGCAACCAAACTCCGAATACCCGTCAAGTGTATCCCGGCAGTGAGTCGGCGGGGGATAAGCTCCGTCGTCGAGAGGGAGACAGCCCAGACCGTCGTCTAAGGTCCC
>NZ_JBKEVB010000011.1:0-92001 GCF_056356875.1 Bifidobacterium sp. LH_426 | reverse complement strand
TGGAACATCCGGCATTACCACCCGTTTCCAGGAGCTATTCCGGAGTACGGGGCAGGTCGGTCACGCATTACTCACCCGTTCGCCACTCTCACCCACCAGCAAGCTGGCAGGATCCCGTTCGACTTGCATGTGTTAAGCACGCCGCCAGCGTTCATCCTGAGCCAGAATCGAACCCTCCACAAAAAACTTCATGAAGAGAACCAAACAAATGACTCTCAAAAAGAAAAAAGACGGAACCCCTTATAAGGAAAGAGGTTCGCACAAAAACCCCGACACCATTCAAACCCCCCCGGGCACTCCAGAAAACCCCGGAGCCGGCATCGGACTGGCAATCATTGACTATAAAGAAGTAAGTAGTACAACACACTCTTGAGTTCTCAAACCACCACACACACCGAACAACCCGGAAACCAACCAACAGAAGGCAACCGGACCGCTCAGCGGCAGCGAGTGACAAACTCGCACCACCAACCACCACAACGCAAACCAACACCAACACAACACCCCAAAAACCCCAGAAACAAGCCAAAACACCGGCGTGTCGAAAACACGCAACCAACAACCACCCACCGGCGCTACGCGCCACCTCCCGCCAGCGGGAGGAAACAACCAGACACCACCACAACACCACGCGACACAATCCGTTCCATAGGCACGAATGCGCATGGCCGACGCGGATGAACGCGTCGGCCATGCGCAGACTGTTGGTTGGATGGAGAGGCGGAGCGGGTTACTTGACAATCTCGCAGAATTCGAGGGTCTCGCGGTTCGGGCCGAAGACGTTGAAGTAGCGGATGCCCTTGTCCCAGAAGCTCGGAATGGACTGGATCTCATCCTCCTTGATCTCCAGACCGAGTTCCTTCGCGTTCTCCCACGCGGCCTCGATATCCGGAACGTCGAACGCCCAGTGGTTGATCGCACCGGTGGTCAGCGGGGCCGGATCACCCTCCCAGGTCTCGATGGTCAGGTGGCCGTAGCGCAGGAAGGCGCAACGGTTCTCACCGTTGTGGAACAGGCCGGCGAGTTCGAAGCCGAGCGTCTCGGTGTAGAACTTGATGGTCTCGTCCAGGTCCTTGGCGATCATGCCGGAGTGCTGGAGGTCGGTGGTGAATTCGGTCATCTTCTTGGCCATGATGATTCTCCTTTGAATGGTGATGGTTGATTCGATTGTCTCGACAGGTTCAGGATAATCCGTCATTCGGGCGGCGTGGCCGACGCCATGCCGCCCGAATAATCGATCATTGGTATTTCGTTGCCGATCAGGCCGCGATCGCAGACTCCGCCGTCTCGGTCTTCGTTTCCTTGATGCGGTGGCCCTTCTCGTCGAAGCCGGGCTGCTTCGGATGCAGGGTGCAGGTGAGCAGCAGCGCCACCACGTACAGCGCCGCGTACGTCCAGCAAATGCCTTCGATGCCGATCGACGGCAGCAGGACCGTGGCGATGCCGGGGCCGACGAACGTGGTCAGGCCGGCGGCCAGGTTGTAGGCGGACAGTGCGGCGCCCTGCTTGTCGGGGGCTTCGAGCGTCATGATGGTCGGCAGGCAGGAGAACGCGCAGGTGCCGATGCCGACGATGATGGAGGCGACGATCATCATCAGCGCGTTCGCGCCGAACCACTGCGGGATGTAGTAGAAGGCGACGGAGCCGACGGCGAGCACGCCGCAGCCGAACCAGCGCATCGGCCAGACCCAGCCGAAGCGGTCCATGAACCAGCCCCAGAAGGTGTTGAAGATCAGGGTGACGACGAACACGAAGCCCCAGATGCGCATCCACTCTTCGGTCTTGAAGATGTTGATGCCGCCGTACTTCGTGGTGCACAGGTAGAGCGGCATGATGACCGGGAAGCCGTAGAGCAGCAGGTTGTTGATGATGCGGATGATGGCGCAGGTGGCGATCTTGCGGTTGGTGAACAGGATGGTGGCGCCGTCGGTGAGCTCCCTGAGCTTCTCCTTGGTGCTCAGGCCCTCGCCCTTGACGATCTTGTTCTTCGGGACGAAGAGGAAGCACATGATGGTGCCGACGATCGAGAACGGCAGCGCGAACCAGAAGGTCCTGTACTCGCCGAAGTGCGGCATGATGAAGCTCGGCAGGTAGGCGCCGAACACGCCGATGCCCAGCGAGAAGCAGGTCCAGAAGAAGCCGGTGGCGGAGGCGAGGCGGGCGGGGGTGATGTACTGCGCCATCAGCACGACGAACGAGTAGATGAACAGCGGGTAGCCGATGCCGCGCACCGCATAGACGGCGAGGATGAACGGGTAGACGCCGCTGGGCAGCGCGAGGGCGAGGAACACCAGGTGGACGCCGATCCACCAGCAGGCGCCGAACATCATGACGCGCCGGGCGCCGAACATCTCGGCGAGCACGCCGGCGGTCCAGCCGCCGAGCGCGGCGAACAGACCGTAGACGGTGACCAGTCCGGAAGCCTGCGCGGCGGTGAAGCCCTGGTCGACCATGTATTTGGACAGGAAGGTGAGCTCGAAGCCGTCACCCGTCATGAAGATGGCCACGGCGAGGAAGCCGAGGAGCAGCACACGGGGGATGCCGAACTTTTCGAAGAAGCGAATCATGAATAATCCCTACATAAACGTCGTTGTCGGATAAGGGGCGGTGTATTGACCGAAAAGTGTAATGGCCGCCGGGAAAAAGGGGAAAACCGGCGGCCAAGTCTATGAAACGGAGCGGGGCGAGGGCCCCGGCTGCGGAACTCAGTGGGCGAGCTTGACGACGGCCTTGGAAACGCCCTTGATCTTGCCGTCGAGGAAGTCCTGGACCTGCTCGAGCTCGAGCTCGTGGCTGATGAGCGGGTCGACGTTCATCTTGCCGGACTCCAGCAGGCTGATCGCGTCCTTGAAGGTGAGCGGGTTGATGAAGGAGCCCTGGATGGTCAGCTGCTTCTTGTAGATGTCGTAGGTGTTCATCTCGAAGTGCGCCTCCTGCGGGCCGACGCCGAACATGAGCACCTGGGCGCCCTTGTTGGCGGCGGCGACGGCCTGGGCCTGGGTCTGCGGCAGGCCGACGGCCTCGATGATCACGTCGTAGGCGCCTTCCGGAATGGCCTCACGGGTGGTGTTGTAGATGTTCTTCACGCCGAACAGCTCCTGGTTGCGCTGGAGCTTCTCGTCGAAGATGCCGGCGAGGTCGACCTGATGCACGCCGTAGGCCTGCACGATCTGGGCGAAGAGCTGGCCCATGAAGCCATCGCCGATGACGAGGGCCTTCTGGTACGGCTTGAGCTTGAGCAGGTCGACGCCGTGCACGGCGCAGGAGATCGGCTCGATGGCGGCGGCGTCCTTGAGGGAGACGTTATCCGGCAGCTTGTAGACGACGGTGGCCGGGGCGGTGAACTGCTCGGCGAGGCCGCCGTCACGGGTCACGCCGACGGCGGACAGGTGGTCGCACAGTTCCGGACGCTGGGTGAGGCAGAACTCGCACTGGCCGCAGTAGATGTTCGGATCGACGGCGACGCGGTCGCCGGGCTTGACGTTGGTGACCTCGGAGCCGATGGCCTCGACGATGCCGGAGTTCTCGTGGCCGAGGACGATCGGCGGGACGGCGGCGGCGGAGCCCGGGCGGCCGGCGTACAGGTCGTGGTCGGTGCCGCACACGCCGGCGTAGGCGGTGTTGATGAGTACCTCGTTCGGCGCGATCTCGGGGGTAGGCAGGTCCTGGATCTCGAACTGCTTGACGCCGGTGAGCACGAGTGCCTTCATGATGGTTCCTTTCGATGCGTCTTCGACTGCGAAGACTGTTGCTTGTTGTTCCTTGTTCTTCCGTCGTCACCGACGGTGTTGAAGTTCGTTCATCTCGCGTTCCCTGCGAGGTGTTGATACACACTATAACTTCTTTTCCCGAGTTTTGCAAATTCGTTTTCTAAAACCGAATCGCATCGGCGTGTCGCCCGGAATTCCAACGTTCCCGATGCCCACCCAACGACCACCCGACAATCACCAAAACGACGCATCGACGCGGAACACGCACCGCACGCGACCCGCACGAACGCCGCGCACATGCGGAAACCACCGGAAGACCCCGCGAAAACCCGACACGCCTACAATGGGTGTATGAGAAACCCACCGTTGCATCGCTACGCCACCCGCCCTGGCTTCTACTTCACCGAGGACGGCGGCGCGGACGTCGTCGTCCGCTCCGAGACCGCCGATCAGGTGTGGCTGAGCGTGATCGAATCGCTTGACGACCCCACGGTGTTCTATCAGGACGCCATCCGACTGTTCGACGTGCCGAACGTGCCGTTCGTCGACCAGATCCGCGAATTCCCCGTCTGCATGCGCATCCTCGAGGATCTCTACGTGCGTGAGACCCTGTTCCGTATGCAGGGCCCCAACTACGGCCTGTGGTACGTGCACATCCCGAAGGCGTGGAGCGGCATGCGCTACGGCTTCCGCGTCGACGGCGCATGGGACCCGCGCCACGGCGTGCGGTTCAACCCGTACAAGCTGCTGCTCGACCCGTACGCGAAGGGCATCGACGGCACGATGGAACTGTGCCCCGCCGCCTTCTCCTACGAGTGCGAGGTGAAGGACAACCGCGTCACCGGCTCCGCGTTCGGCAACATGAGCACCGTCGATTCGCTCGGCCACATGCCGCTATCCGTCGCCATCGACGACCGCGACAAGACCAAGCACGACGCCGACCCCGACCATCCGCACATCCCGTGGAGCAAGACCGTCATCTACGAGCTGCACGTCAAGGGCTTCACCGCGCAGGCGCCATGGCTGCCCGAGGAGCTGCGCGGCACCTACGCCGGCCTCGCCCATCCCACCACGCTCGCCTATCTGCAGGGGCTCGGCATCACGTCGATCGAGCTGCTGCCGATCCAGGCGAAACAGCCGGAGGTGTTCCTTCAGGAACGCGGCCGTGTGAACTACTGGGGCTACAACACGCTCGGATTCTTCGCCCCCGAGCCCTCCTACGCCACGAAGGCCGCGCAGGAGGCGGGAGCCGAGGCGGTGCGCCAGGAGGTCATCGACATGGTACGCGCCCTGCACGAGGCGGGCTTCGAAGTCATCATGGACGTGGTCTACAACCATTCGTGCGAAGGCGGCGTGGAGGGACCGACCGTCTGCTGGCGCGGCCTCGACGCAATCTCCACGTACCGGCGGCAGAAGAACAACATCGGCCGCCTGGAGGACACGACCGGCTGCGGCAACACGTTCGACTTCACGAACACGCACGTCGTCACGTTCGCGATCGACTCGCTGCGCTACTGGGCGAAACGCATCGGCATCGACGGATTCCGCTTCGACCTGGGCGTCTCGCTCGCCCGCCTCAACGGCGAGTTCACGCAGCACCACCCGTTCCTGTACGCGCTGCGCGCCGACCTGCTGCTCGGCAACCTCAAGCTCATCATGGAGCCATGGGATCTGGGCAATCTCGGCTGGCGCACCGGACAGTTCGCCGTGCCGTTCGCCGAGTGGAACGACCGCTTCCGCGACACGTCACGCCAGTTCTGGCTCACCGACGTGGAGGGCGGCGGACGTGTCGGACGCATCGGCATGCAGGAGATGGCGACGCGTCTGTGCGGATCCGCCGACCTGTTCGCCACCGATCCGGGCCGCGGCGCCGCATCGTCGATCAACTTCGTCACCTGCCATGACGGGTTCACGCTCACCGACCTCACCCGCTACGCGAACAAGCACAACGAGGCGAACGGCGAGAACAACAACGACGGATCGAACGTCAACCATTCCGCGAACTTCGGCGTGGAGGGCGAGACCGACGACGTGACGGTCGTGGCGCGGCGCGAACGCGCGGCGATGAACATGCTCGGCACGCTGCTGCTCAGCCTCGGCACGCCGATGATGCTCGCCGGCGACGAATTCGGCAACTCGCAGGACGGCAACAACAACGCCTACTGCCAGGACAGCCCGATCAGCTACCTGAAATGGGACTGGTTGTACCAGCCGGAGAAGAGCTGGCACATGCACCGCCTCGAGACCGTGTCGAAGCTGGTGGCCCTGCGCAAGTCGCTCGACCTGTACCATCAGGAGGGCTTCTTCACCAGGCTCACGCAGCTGGGCCTGCTCAAGCCGTCGAGCCGCATCCAATGGTTCCTGCCGAACGGCACCACGCCGATGGAACGCGATTGGTTCGACCTCGGCCAGCGCAGTTTCGCGATGCAGCTGCTCGACGCGAGCGAGACCGACATCCTCATCGTCATCAACGGCGTGCCGGAGGACAAGCAGTTCCGACTCCCCTCGGACAGCGAATGGACGCCCGCATGGTGCTCGGCGGAGAGCACCGGCCATATGCCCGGCCGCGGCCGCGCCGTCGCGGATCTCAAACTGGACGGCCAGCAGACGTTGTGGACGATCAGCGTGCCCGAAAGCAGCGAGATCCACGATCTGGTCGAACGGATGCAGGGCGAGGGCGACGGCGCCACCGCGCGCCAGCTGTCCGACGCGCTCGACGCGGACATGAAGGCGATCGCCCACGCGGAGGCGAAGGCCGCCGCGGAGAAGGAGGAACGGGCGAAAGCCGAGAAGGCCGCGGCACTGCTGCTGCACCGGCACGCGCCGGAGCCGCAGCAGGCGGCGCACGCCATGGCCGGCGCCATCCCGACGCCGCTCGCTACGGGTGGCGCGGACGTCGCGAACGGCAACGGCACGAACGGCACGAACGCCGCAAACGTGAAGGACGCCGACGCGTCCGTCGCCGATTCCGGACCGGAATCCGCAGGACCCACCGGACCCACCGCCGCACCGGCGCAGCCGGAGGCCGCGACCGGGGCCGAGACGGAATCCGAGCCGGACACGAACGTGTGGACGTTCCCCGCACTCAGCATCAGCCTGATGAAGCAGCTGAGCTGAGGACCGGGGTCCCAAGCTCCCGGGGTCTTCCGCGAGATCCCGGGACGCTCCGTAAGCCCCCCACGAAAACGACGGAACCCCGCCACCGGATGAACGGTGACGGGGTTCCTTGTCGTGATGGGCAGCGCCCAGGCGAATCAACGCTTGGAGAACTGCGGGGCGCGACGGGCCTTGTGGAGACCAGCCTTCTTGCGCTCGACGACGCGGGCGTCGCGAGTCAGGAAGCCGGCCTTCTTCAGCTCGGCGCGGTTGGCGTCGCGGTCGATCGCGTTCAGCGCACGGGCCACGCCGAGGCGGATGGCGCCGGCCTGGCCGGTGGTGCCGCCACCGTCGACGAGGACGACGACGTCGAACTTGCCCTCGAGCTTGAGGAGCACAATCGGGGAGTTGACCTCACGCTGCAGCAGCTTGGAGGGGAAGTACTCCTCCAGGGTGCGGCCGTTGATGGTCCACTTGCCGGAGCCCGGGATCAGGCGGACACGGGCGACGGCCTCCTTGCGACGACCGGTGCCGTAGCCCGGCTCGATCGCGGAGGTGCCGGTGCCGGCGCCGGCGTTGGTCTCGGTGGTGTAGCTGGTGAGCTCCTCTTCGGTTTCCTGAACCGCGGAGTTGTTGGTGTTTTCAGCCATGTTCTCTATCTCCCTTCGGTTCACTTAGCCTGCTGAGAAACCTGCTGGATCTCGAAGACCTGCGGGTTCTGGCCAGCGTGCGGATGCTCGGAGCCGGCGAAGACACGCAGACGGCCGAGCTGCACCTTGGACAGACGGTTCTTCGGCAGCATGCCCTTGACGGCGGAGGTGATGATGCGCTCCGGCTTGTTCTTGAGCAGCTCGGAGTACTTGTCGCGACGCAGACCGCCGGGACGGCCGGAGTGCGAGTACAGTTCCTTGCCCAGCTTGTTACCGGTCAGCGCGATCTTGTCGGCGTTGATGACGATAACGTAGTTGCCGGAGTCGGCGTGCGGCGCGAAGGTCGGCTTGTTCTTGCCACGCAGCAGGTTCGCGACCTGGGAGGCGAGACGACCGAGCACCACATCGGAAGCGTCGACGATGTACCAGTCATGAGTCAGATCAGCTGGCTTCGGAGTGAAAGTCTTCACTGTATCTACCTTTTCACTATTGTGTTCCGGGCTTCGGCTGCTCGGTGTGCGCTTGGTTAGGGCGCGCGATCCGATAAGCTTCAGACCTCTTTATCCGTGGGCTCCCTGAAAGTCCTCGATGGCGAGTGGGAAAGCGCTTTGAAGGACCCCTTAGGGAAACACAACAATCCACTAGTATATCGCCGGCCTTGACATCACCCCGGGCGTGTCGTGGCGGTGAGAATCGGGAGTCGGGCGGGGCCGTTCCGCCCCGACGCTCCCGGCACCCCCTCAGTCGGCCTGCGGCCGCCAGCTCCCCCTGAAGGGGGCGCAGAATAAAGAAAGTCCGTTCCCCGTGAAGGGAGCGGACTTTCGGCCGTCAGGGACACGGACGGCACATCAACCGTTCGTCCGAACGCGTCAGCCGTTCATGATGGCGGCGAGGCGCTGCACGGACTCGCGCTCGAACAGGCCTTCGACCGGAACCACGTCGCCCTTGTCGTCGGCGAGCGGGATGCGCCAGTTCGGGTACTCGTTGTTGGTGCCCGGCTGGTTCTGCGCGCGCTTCTCCCCCACCGCGTCGGTGATGGAGGCGGCGAGCAGCTTGCACGGCGAGCCCTTGAGCGCGCGGTACTGCGCCTCGATGATGTCCTGCTCGTGGTCCTCGCGATGGTCGGCGAAGTCGGCGTCGAGGTAGTTCTCGCGCACGAGCATCTCCAGCATGGCGTTCTGCTCGTTCATGGCGTCCTGCTCGACCTTCTCCTTCGGCTCGGTGAGCAGGCCGAGGCGCTCGCGCAGCTCGACGTGCTCCAGCTCCAGGTATCCGGCCGCCGGCGGCAGGTCGTGCGTGTTGACCGAGGCGAGCGCGTACGGACGCCAGTCGGAAGGCGCGCGGAACTTGCCGTCGCGCTGCTCGAACCATTCGACGGCACAGCCGAGCAGTCCGTGCTTGGACAGCGAATCGGCCACGTAGGCGGGCACGACGCCCAGATCCTCGCCGACGACCACGCCGTCGGCGCGGGAGGCCTCGAGCGCGAGAATGCCGAGCATCGTCTCGGAATCGTAGTGCACGTAGGCACCGTCCACCGGCTTGCGCCCGGCGGGCACCCACCACAGGCGGAACAGGCCGAGGATGTGGTCGATGCGCACCGCGCCCGCGTGCGCGAACATGTTGTGCACGAGGTTGCGGTAGGGGGCGTAGCCGGTGTTCTCCAGGGCGATCGGGCTCAGCGGCGGCTGGCTCCAATCCTGGCCCTGCTGGTTGAACATGTCCGGCGGGGCGCCGACGGTCGCGCCCTTCGCGAAGTTCTCCGGATGCCACCAGACCTCGGAGCCGAGCGCGTGCACGCCGACGGCCATATCGGCCATGAGGCCGATGCGCATGCCCGCCTCACGGGCCTCGCGCTGCGCGCGGTCGAGCTGTTCAGTGGCGATCCATTCGAGCCAGCGGTAGAAGTTGAGCGTGTCGGGGAACTGCTGCTTGAGCCCCTGGACCTCGGGCGAATCCTTGGTGAACTTCTGCTCCCAGTTGTCGAGCTCGCGGGTCGGCGCGCCCCACTTGTCGTAGCACAGGCACCAGGTGGCGTAGCCTTCGAGGTCGTCGCCGGCGGCCTTGCAGTAGTCGGCGAACGCCTGCTGGCGCTCCGGGGAACGGCCGAGCTTGAAGATGATCCACAGGGCGTGCATCTTCGCGCGCCACATCGAATCGCGGTCGATGAGCTGGGCGTCGCCGTTGAGCGGCTCGACGGAGGAGTGCAGCTCCTCGACCTGCGCGAGGCTCTCCTTGCCGAGCAGCTGGTACTCCTCGATGGTCTCGGGGCGGATGTACGTGAAGTTGACGAGACCGCGCGCGATCGGCAGGTACGGCGACGGCGTCAGCGGGGAGACGGGTTCGGCGGCGTGCACCGGGTTGATGAGCGTGAAGTCGCTGCCCGTGCGGCGCTTCGCCTCCTTGAGCAGGTCGGCGAGGTCCTGGAAGTCGCCCACGCCCCACGAGTTCGCGGAGCGGATGGAGTACAGCTGCGCCATCCAGCCCCACAGGCGGCCGTTCTTCATCTCGTCGAGCAGTTCGACGCGCGACGGCGCGCTGATCAGCGTGGCGTCCTGCGTGGTCTCGCCCACCGTGACGTGCAGCGTGTGGTAGCCGGCCGGCAGGTCGGCGGGGATGGTGATCGACGACGTGGTGATGAACCGGTCGTTGAGCACGTAGGCCCTCGAGCCGTCGCCGGGACCGTAGTCGAGCGTCCTGCCGTAGTCCTCGCCGCTTTCGAGCGTGATGGTCGCCTTCGGCAGGTCGAACACGCCGCCGTTGACGAGCACGCGCGTGTCCTCGCCGACCGTGTGCAGCACGGTGGGCGGTACGAGGCGGCTGCGACGCGCGTCGCGGATGTGCTTGATGGAACCGCGGATCGCATCCTCTCCGGAGGCGTCGATGCCCAAGGCGGCGAGCAGATCCACCAGGACATCGTCCTCGATCTCGTGGTAGTCGTCGCTCATCCCCACATAGCTGGTGCCGATGCCCACCAATTTGGCCAGCTGAATCAGCGGACGGGCGAGCCGCTCAGCGCTTTCCGTTCTCTCAGTCATGGCTCCCAGTGTAACGCCGAGGTGGAGAAAACGCCGACACGTGGGGTTTACATGGGCGATGCCGTACACTACTCGCGCGCGTGAGCCGCCTCGGGCCGGCCCGCCGGCCCCGAGAAGGCCTCTCTGATCCCGTCGGCCCCGCCGGCCCGTCAGCCCGCCTGCGCGGCCTTGCGCTTCGCCACGGCGTGCCGCACCTCGGCGGAGGGGTCGTCGGCCAGTTTCGCCACGGTCTCGGGCGTGGCGTTCGGGTTGAGCGCCACCGCGCGCCGCACCATCGAGGAGAGCACGGCGGGCGCGCCGGGTTCGAGCTCGGTGCCGAGCGTGGCGAGGAAGGCGAGCGTGGCCGCGTCCACCTCGGGGTTCTGCGCGCCTTCGAGCCGCATCTTCCACGAGGTCTTCGTGTTGCGCAGCGCCGCGTCGCGCACTTCGGGCACCG
This sequence comes from Bifidobacterium sp. LH_426, assembly GCF_056356875.1. Lineage (NCBI taxonomy): Bacteria > Bacillati > Actinomycetota > Actinomycetes > Bifidobacteriales > Bifidobacteriaceae > Bifidobacterium > Bifidobacterium sp. LH_426. The sequence goes on along the minus strand of NZ_JBKEVB010000011.1, from coordinate 81,074 downwards.
GGTCCTTGGTGAGGCGCCCGACCAGCCAGTTCTTGTCGCTTTCGTTGCCGGCGACCGCCTTGCGTACTTCGGGTTCCGGGTCGGCGGCGAGTTTGACGAGCACGTTCGGGAACGGCATCGTCTCTGCGAGGAAGACGCGGTCGGCGACCGGCGTATGCGGGTTGCCGCCGACGGCCTCGAGCAGTGCGGTGGCGCGCGAGAACGCGGCCTGGTCGGCGCGGTCGGGCAGCTCGCGTCGCGCGAATTCGGACAGTTCGGCGGAATCCTCGCTATGGCGCAGATGCTCGTAGGTGACGGTCAACGGCTCGAAATCGGTGTCGCTCATGCGCCCCAGCCTACCGCGCGTGTCAGTCCTGCGCGACCGCGCGGTTCACCACGTCGAGCGGCTCCGGCACGACGGTCGCATTGAACGTCTCGCGCACGAGATCCTCGAATCGCGGAGCTTCGTCGACCGGCAGCGACGCGACGAGCGTCACGTCGGCCGCGTACGTCTCGTCGGACTGCGTGCCGTGCACCGTGGCGAGGATCTGCTGGAACCGTTTGAGCTGCGGGTACTGCAACGCGACGAGGTAGCGCCGGCACGGCACGATCGCCGCCTGCCGCGCCGCCTTCACGGCGATCGACGCACCGGTCGAATACGCGCGGATGAGCCCGCCGGAGCCGAGCAGGATGCCGCCGAAATACCGCGTCACGGCGACCACGCAGTCGGTGAGGTCGTTCGCGCGGATCACGTCGAGGATCGGCTTGCCGGCGGTGCCGGACGGCTCGCCGTCGTCGCTCATGCGCTCCGCCACGCGGCCGTCGGCGCCGCCGCAGACGGCCGCGTAGGCGACATGACGTGATTTCGGATGCCGCTCGCGGATCCGCTCGACGAAGGCGAGCGCCTCGTCGAGCGTCGCGACGTGCGCGGCGTCGCCGATGAACTCGGATTTCTTCTCGACGAACGCGTCGTGCGCGGGCTGGTCCGTCGGGTCGAGGATCGTCCGCATCACGCCTCGCGATTGTGTTCGGAGACGACGACGTTCACGTCGCCGCCCGTGAGGTAGGCGAGCGTGGCGTCCGCCATCTGCCTGGTGAGGTCGGCGAACGCGCCGTCGGTGCGCCACGCGACGTGCGGCGTGAGGATCACGTTGTCCATCGCGCGCAACGGGTCGTCGGTGGGAAGCGGCTCCTTGTCGAACACGTCGAGTGCCGCGTGGACGTCGCCGCGCGCGAGACGTTCCGCGAGCGCGCCCGGCGCGATGACCTCGGCGCGCGCCGTGTTGACGAACAACGCGCCGGGCTTGAGGCGTGCGAGATGGTCGGCGGTGACGATGCCGCGCGTCGCTCCGTCGATGAGCGGCAGGTGGACGGTGACGACGTCCGAGGCGGCGATGAGCGCGCCGAGGTCGTCGACCGGCGTGACGCCGTACCGCGTGAACCGGTCGACCGGCGTATGCCCGGTCCACCATGCGGACACGTCCATACCGAGCGCCCGCGCGATCCGCGCGACGGCGCCGCCGATGCCGCCGAGGCCGATGATGCCGAGACGGCGGCCGGCGAGCTGCATGCCGTCCGCGAACGGACCGGACCAGCCGCCCGCCTTGACGCCCGCGTCGAGCGCGCCGACATGCCGCGTGAGCTCGAACAGGAGGGCGAACGTGTGTTCGGCGACGGCGGCGTCGCCGTAGTGGACGGCGTTGCAGATGCGCATGCCGAGCTCGCGCGCGAGCGCCAGATCGATGTAGCTGGCGACGCCGGTGCCGGAGAACACGATGCACTTGAGGCCGTCCGCGTGCAGGCGGCGCAGCAGCGCGTCGGAGATGTGCGGACCGCCGTTGAGCATGACGGTCGCGCCGGCCACGCGACTGGCGATGAGGTCCTCGTCCTCGGTGAAGTCGCCGTACATGCGCACGCGGGCGACGTCATGCAGACGTTCCAGCTGCGCGGTGAGCGGCGCGATCATCGAGCCGAGCACGGCGGGCATGACGACGAGCGGCAGGTCGGTGCGCTCCGGCTGCGTGTCGAGGATGATCGGGGATGTGGCGGATGGCGTGTGCGGCATGGTCATGGAGCCTACCTTAGCGCGGGCCGGCGTGGGTGCGCGTCACCGGGTCGCCTGTCGTTCGTCCGTGATGTTCCACTCGCGCACGACGTTCGGGTCGGCGCCCATCGCATAGATGACGTCGGAGATGCGCTGGCGCTGCCTCGCGTCCTCCGTCTCGTTCCAGCACACGCCGTCCGGGCGGTCGGAGGAGATCGGGCACCACACGTATTGGCCCTGCCGCATGTTCGCGGTGGGCAGCCAGTCGATGCGGCTCACGCGCCACGACCCCTTGACGCCCTTCTTGCCGGCGAACTGGACGCGCGCGGTGACGCCCTGGTTGTTCACCTCGTTGCCGGGGATGTACGAGGTGACGGTGACCGCGTTGCCGAGACCGTAGACGATCCACGTGCCGTTGTAATGCTCGATCGGCTGCGCGCAATGGCATCCGGCGCCATAGATCACGTCGAACGCGCCCGTATCGGCGAGCTCGTGCGCCTCGGACACCTGCCAGGAATCCGCGTAGTCGAGGTACTCCTGCACCGAGTGCATGGCGATGGCGACCACGTCGGCGCCCTGTTCGCGCGCCTTGTCCGCCTTGTCGACCGCGCGTTGGATGTCGGAATCATGGTGCGGGTCGCCGCTTTCGCGCAGACGGTCCACCCGCCAATCCTGGTCGGCAGTCTGGCCGTTGAGCGAGACGGTGCCGGTGACGAGGCCCAGCTTGCCACCGCCGGTCGGCGAGTCGATGACGAGCGGCTTGACGGAATCCGCCTCGGTCTTGTACGAGCCGGTCTGGGCGATGCCCAGCGAGTCGAGCGTGTCCCACAGGCGCGCGATGCCGTCGGAGCCCTGGTCCCACGAATGGTTCGTGGCGTGCGTGCACGCATCGTAGCCGACGTGCTTGGCGGCGTCCGCCACCTCGGGCGGGATGTTGAAGACCGGGTACGCGGAGTAGGGGCCGCCGCGCGGGGCGATCGGCGTCTCGAACTCGCATACGGCGATGTCGGAGGCCTGGATGTACTTCCTCATCGGCTCGAACAGCGGGTCGAAGTCGAACGCGGTGCCGTCGGTGGCCGTGGTGTCCGGCCCCGCGAAATGCTCCCACAGACCCTCACGGAACAGCAGGTCGCCGTTGACGAGCATCGCGATGCAGTCCGTGTCCGGGCAGTCCGGGGAGTTGCCGTGATGCTCGGCGGCGGGCTTGGGCACGGCCTGCCTGATCCGGGATTCCGTGGATTCCGCCGCTTCCGGCGTCTCCCCGACCGCGCCGATCCGGCCGGTGGATACCGCCCACGCGCCTCCACTGAACGTGAGCACGATCGCCGCGACCAGCGCGACGACCACGATGGTCCTGACGTGTGACGGTCCGTTGGACGGCGGCGTATGACGACCGACGCCGTTGATGTGTCTCATGGCTGCTCTGCCTTTCTTCTCCCGCTCTTTCCGTCGAGGATACCGCCGCCCATGCCGCCACGGGGATTGCCGTGGGAACCGGGTGTCGCGCGACGTTTGGGGATAGAATGGCCCGCAGGAGACGGACGGACAATGGCGTACCTCCGGCTCCGCCTATATGCATGCGACGCGGTATGCGACACATGACGCACGATGGCGGTGCCGGAGGTTCCCTGTCAGTATGTGGGTATGCGAAAATCATGGATTTTGTGAATACGGCGGGTCGCATCCGAGGGGTGGTGTATAGTTTCATGCTGTTGTGTTCATGACACAATGTGGAGTGATGCCTGAGTGGCCGAAAGGGGCACCCTGCTAAGGTGTTAGCTGCTTTGAGCGGCTCGGGGGTTCGAATCCCCCTCACTCCGCCCGCTAGGGATTCACGGTTTCTCGTGAATCCCTTTTTTTCATGCCGAAAACGGCGGCATTGCAACGGTTCCGGGCCGTTCCGGCGCTCGCCGGCCGTTCGCGCGATGGTGCGTATTGGCGCGTGGATATGGGGACGGTGTGGGGTACATAGTGGGGTAACGAAATCGGCCGGGGACGCTCGTACCCCACTAAGCCACATGGAGGTGCTGCATGGCGAGACAGGCGAAGCGCAAGCGGCGCGCGTTCGGCCACGTGAAGCCCACGCGCAAGCATGGCCGGGACTACCTAGAGTTCTCATACGCGACCCCTATTGACGCGTTCGCCCAATGGCCGGGACTCCCCCAGCGCTGCTACAAGATGGTGCCGAAAGAGTTCGAGTGGGAGGGCGAAGCGTGGTTGACGGCGGCACAGACCGCAATCAAGGCCGGCACTTGGACACCGCCGCAATCGGAGAGGGAACAGGCCCGGCGTGAATCCGTCACGTTCCGCGAGTATGCCGGCCCGTGGGTGGAACACCGCAAGAAGCCGGACGGCACCGACCTGAAAGAGACCGCGAAACAGAAGTACCGTGAATCGCTGGAACTGTATTTGCTGCCGTTCTTCGGCGATATGCCCATGACCTCGATAACCCCGGCAGTCGTGCAACGGTGGTTCGACGCGTTCCGGCCGGTGCAGCTCGACGCCGACCTTGAGGACAGGCGCGCCCACGTGTACCGTCACCTCGCCACGATGATGAAGAGCGCCGCCGAAACACCAATAGACGACGAAGGACACACGCTCATACCGTCCAGCCCGTGCCGGCTGAAGGTCGGCAAGCCGGCCGTAAAGCACGTGCCGGTGCGCCCCACGCGCGAACAACTCGACGCGTTGATTGCCGTCATGCCCGAATGGGTGCGGCTGGTGGTGCTGCTATGCAACGGCGCGGGCCTACGTGAAAGTGAGGCGCTGGGATTGCGCCGCCGTCACATCGACCTTGACGGGTTGACGATTCACGTGGTCGAACAGGTGCAGCGCGTGAAGAATCCCAAGACCGGCAAGGGCGATACGGCGATACTCACACCGAAAACCCGTTCCTCCATCCGTACCGTCCCCATGACCCGCGCGCTCGCCGACCGGTTGGCCGCATGGATGGAACAGCGTGGAATCACCGACTCTGACGCGCACCTGTTCACGTCCGACCGCACCGGCGACGTGCATTATGGGCAGCACTACCGCAACGCGTTCGCCAAAGCACGCGAACAGGTGCCCGGCCTTGAGACCATGCGCCCGCACGACCTCCGCAAGGACTGTCTCTCTCGCATGATGGAACTGGGAGCCACGGTGAGCGAGGTCATGCGACAGGGCGGGCATACCACAATGGCCGTCGCGAGCCGCTACCAAGTCACCGGCGAACAACACCTAGGCGAGGTCATGGCCCGCATGAACGCATACGACAACGGAAACGACGCGCCGGCGAGCGCGACAGACACCACGACCGTACCGACGTCGGACGGGCCGGCCACCGCTTCGGACGCCAACACGGGCGACGATACGGGAGAACTGCGAGCGCTCGCCGACGTGCTCGCCGGCATGGAGACCGTGGAGCGCGTAGCCGTGCTGCGGCCGTTGCCGGTGGAGCGTCGGGCGCGCGTGCTGGAGCTGCTGCCGTCACATGTGCGCGTGGAGACCATGACGGGACTATTAGGGGAGGTACTTGCATGACCTAGGGACAATAACGACAAAGCGACGGCACACACCAGAGACAATCACTTTCGGCGACACGCCACTACGGCGTGCGATTGGAAGGGAATCGAATGTTTGTTCTAACAAGGTGCATATGGGCGCAAATGCTGACAGATGCACCAAAAAGTATCGCCCCGCGTCCGAAATATGCGCTCTATGGCGTATCTACGCCGGTTCCCCGCCCGAAATCGAACACGGGAAATGGTAGATTATCCGCGACACTCCAGTAAAACGTGAGTAGAAAAGTACCGTCGCGTGGCGGCGCGGTATATTTACTTACTGACGCGTGGAACCGCACAAACGTTCTACCGTCGCCGATAACAGAAAAACGAGCGCCCCGAAGCTGGTACCTTCGGAGCGCTCAACAACCCCCCGCGCGTCGGACGCAAATCCGACGCGCACCCTGTACATCTCACAAAGCAATTGCTTAAGCATTTGCTCGAAGCAATTGCTTGAAGCAAACGCGAAGCAAATGCTTCGTCAAGGAGGTCAATAATGGATACTAATACCCCCGTCTATACGAATCCGACTCACGCCGCGTCGCGCCGCCGTCTGGAGCCGTTGAAGGCCGCTACGGAATCGTTGGGATTCAAGGATGAACGCGTGACCATGCGTCTCGTGCGTGAAGGCAAGCTCAAGGCCATCAAGGTCGGTACGCGCGTGATGATTACCACCGCATCTCTTGACAAGTTCGTGGGGTGCTGACGCCGCCATGACCATTGAGAACACAGCCCCCGCCAACCGCGAGGGGCTAACCCAGCGCACCTTTTTTCACCCCCTGTGCCGCCCGTCGATACGGTTCATGCCGCTATGCGCCGGTCTCGACGCGCGCCCGATACCCGCCTATCCCGAAAGCCCTACAGGCGCTCGCCGCAAGGTTTCGCGGCCATGCACCGCGCCATATGTGAGGGGATGATATGAGCACGTCGATAGACAGGATTCTTGACGCGGCGCGCGCCCACGGCTTGCGCATAGAGACCCGCCGAGACGATGACTACATGGTTCAATGCCCCGCGCACGACGACGACGCGCCTTCACTGCACGTCGTCTACAGGCGCGAACGCGGGTGCGTGCTGCTCAAATGCTTCGCGGACTGTACACCTCTCGACGTCCTGAAGGCGTTGGGACTGGACTGGGGCGACCTGTTCGACAAGCCCCGCCCCACACGCGACGCGGCCCGCACCGCCTACCGACGCACGTATTCCACCCTCACGCCCGAAGAGTTGCGGGCGCTCGCCGACAGGACACGGCAGCGCGAAGCGGACGCGGTGAAGTGGGAGCCGTTCGACATACCCGCCCCGTATGTGCCGGAATCGGCGCGTGGAACGCTTTCCACGCCGTTCCGGGACTTGTGTACCCGACTGGAGGTCACGCCCGCCTATGGGCCGACTGCTGCCGCGTGTCCCGTGTGTGGCGAGGCGGACGCGTTGCGTGTCCTGTATGCGCCGTTCACGACGGCCACCCTGTTGCGGTGCAAATCATGCGGCGGCGGCGAGGATTACGCCGGCACGCTCGCGAGCGCCCTACAGGCGGATACGGCGTGCGTGGGCTCGAACGGGCGCGAGGTCATGGTTTACGACAATCCCCGTGGTGCCGTGTACGAGTACGGGGACGGGCTGGAGGTATCGCGTTCGCCGGCGAAGCGGATACGGCAGCACGGCAATACCGGTGGCCGGCACTCGTTGTGGTTGGCCGACCGTGTGGCACCTTATGCGAAGGCCGGTAATCCGGTGTTTTTCGTGGAGGGCGAGAAGGACGCGGCCGTGTTGTGGGCTTGCGGGTATGCGGCGACCACCGCGCCGGGCGGCGGCGGCAATCTCTCAAGCGTGCTCGACGTGGAGAACGTCGCGGCCACGCTAGGTGACGGGCGCGTAATCGCCGTGGCCGATAGGGACGTGACGGGCTGCAAGTGGCGTTCTCAGGTGGTGGAGCTGCTGACGCCGGTGGCCGGCTCGCTTACGGTGGTGCGGGCCGCTGGTGCCGCGCACGACGCTTCGGACGCGGTGATGTTGCGCGAACGGTTCGAGCAACTGCCACAACCCATGCCAACGCCCATATCGGACACAGCGGCGGCGCTCGCCGATACGGCCGTGTCCGTGGAGGACGTGGAGCCGGACGACGATGGTACGGGCGTGGATACGGCGGATATGGAACGGTTTGAGCGGTTTTGGCTTGAGGCCCCGTATCTGACCGTGATTCGTGACGCGGCCCGGCAGTCGCTCACCAGCCCGTGGGGCGTATTCATGTCCCTATTGGCGCGTGTGGCTACGGTGCTGCCGCCTCACGTGATAATCCCGCCGTTCGTTGGCGCGGGCGGCGCGTCGTTGAACACGTTCGTGGCGCTCGTGGGCGCGAGCGGTATGGGCAAGGGTGCGGCCGAGAGCGTCGCCGCCGCTCTGCTGCCGGACATCCGCGACGCCGTGACCTCCCAGCCCGGCAGCGGGGAGAGCCTAGCCACGATGTTCTGCGAGCGCGTCGCCGATGAGAGCGGCGACAAGGACGGGGATGGGCCGCGTACCGTGCTGCGGTGCGTGAACCGTCGAGCCCTGTTGAGCGTGCCCGAGGTGAGTACGTTGGGTGCGGTCATGGCCCGTCAGGGTTCGACGTTGGCGGGCGAGTTGACGAAGGCATGGAGCGGGGAGCCATTGGGGAGCCGCACCAAGCACGCGGCCGACACGTATCGCGTGCCCCGATACGGGTACCGGCTGAACCTCATAACGGGTGTGCAGCCGGGTAACGCGGGCCTGTTGTTCTCCCAATCGGATACGGGACTGCCGCAACGGTTCCTATGGGCCGACATGCGCGACAATCCCGCCCACGTCATCCAGTACGACGACTGGGGGCATACGGGCATGGCCCCGCTACTCGACGCCACACGGTTCCCCGACGACACCGACGCGATACAGACCCTGTACCGTCAAGGCGACCGCTACGCGATGATGGGCCACGGCAGCGCCTACCCTCTGACCGAGGTCAGATACCCGGAAGAGGCGCGGCGCGCCACGTTCGAGCAGCGGCGCGCCATCGTGGCGGGAGAGGCGGGCGACCGTCTCGACATGCACGGCAACCTAGTACGCCTCAAGGTAGCCGCCCTGCTGCCGTGGCTCGACCCCGACCGTATTGACCCGCTGACCGTGACCGTCGATGACTGGAGACTATCGGGCGAAGTACTCGCCTACTCGCAGATGGTGCGCCGGCAATGCATGGCACTGGAGCGCGACCGTAGCCGCGAACGCGCCGCCGACCTCGCGAAGCTCAAGCAATCCGCCGCCCGTGAGGCACGCGACGAACAGGACGAACTACGCGAAGGCACGCCCGTGAAGATTCTCCAGTTCCTCGAACGACGACGCGGGCAATCGCTCACCGGCAGACAGATACGCAACGGGTTACGTCCGAAGTGGAGACCATTCGTTAACACCGCGCTCGCCGACATGGCGAAACAGGATGACGCGAAGGTGTCTTGCGTGAAGGCCGGAGCCACGGTTTCGGGTTCCCTATGGTGCTTGCGGGAGGGTGCCGAGTGAATGTAGACGCGTCTACCCGTCTACATCAATGATTGCAACGGTTTCCACCCGTCTACACTCAGCGTCTACCCGTCTACCGGACGCGACCAGCGACCAGCCCGGTAGACGGGTAGACGCCACCTGTAGACGCCCGTTAGCCCTACTGCCGCAACGTGTAGACGTGTAGACGCGTCTACACGGATGTGAGAGAGAGTAGACGCCACACGGAACACACCACATGAAGCAAGCCCCACCCCTCGAACGGCATGAACCATCGTTTGGCATTAGGTCGGCACACACCGGCGCGCACATCAAACCGTGAACCATTCGTTAACGCCACAACCACACCCCGCCCACATCGCAACGTCACGGAACCGGCCCATAGAACGCCCGACAGCCACGACACGGGGAATCCCATCGCACGGAACACGGAACGCGCCTAGGCGATGCCACGGGACGCATATAGGGGCACTTGCGCCAAGAGCGCCGGCAGCCATCACGCGGCGGCATGGAGCAGCCCGCGACGTACACACCGACGTGCAGCGCCCGCCGACGCTGCCGACCATTGGAGCCGCCGACACCGAGGGGGCGGTCGAATCCCCATCGCGCTCACGGCCGGAACACTATCCGCGTGGCCCGTGTCCCTCCCTCCCCGTGACGGGGTACCCCATCATGCGCGCGAGGGGCGCGCACGCCGACGCCGGCAGCAGCCGGCGCAACGCCGTAGAGTCTTCATGGCTCACGACGGACATGCTGCGGCAACCCCACGCCGACGACACCGGCCCCCGTGGGGGAGGACTCCGAACGCGCCGGCCCATGACCGCCGGGTGGCATGTCCGCCCGTACATACGTGGCGAACCTCGGTTTTATCCCCTGTTATGAAATTGCCGGAACCGCTGCGGCAGTAAGAACAACGGGCGATGACGCGCGTTCGTGACGATTGCGAAGCAAATACCGTGGCCGCGTCGGCGAGCGTCGCCGGCACACCGGGGGGGTGCGTTCCGGCGCGGGCGAGACCGCCGGTGAGGTCTCCGAGATGTACGCGGGGTTCAAAGATTTGCGGACACGCCGGCATCGCCGGTGTCGTACCGCCGCCCAAGGGTGTTCGTTATGGCGTCCGGCTGGTCGTTTTCGGGTGTCCAATCGACCGTTTCCGCAACCAGACCGACCATTCCCGCGACCACTTGGACACGTCACGACATCCACTACACATAGTTATCTAGTTGATTGTTTATAGATAACTATGTAGAATGTAGGTATATGCGAAGAGTGGGAGGTGAGAATGACCCTTAAGGAACTCCGAGAGGCGAAGGGCTGGACACAGACACATCTAGCCGAGGTCAGCGGCGTGCCGCAACAGGTGATAAGCGCCTACGAAAACGGCGCGAAGGACTGGAAAAACATGCCGCTGGGGCGGGCTATAGCGCTCGCCGACGCGCTCGGCTGCGAAGACCTACGCCACATCGGAGATTAGCGAAATGGCCCGAAGGTGCTGCAACACCAACGGGCCGAGCGCTTCACAGATAACGAAATCCCTACCTAGAACAAATCATTAGCCGGAAGCACCCCCAATCGTATCGCGGGGCATGTTCCGGCTGGAGAGGAACACACCATGACAACCACCACGCAATCCCTCGCGTTCGACAACACGCGAGACCCCGCACGCCCCCTCAAGCTGACCGCGAGCGCCACCGGCGTTGAAATCCGAATGGGCGACATGGGCATTACCGACGTCGTGGCCGACCTCGACCACGTTCAGGCGCGGCGTCTCGCCGCATGGCTCACGGAGGTGACGCGATGAGCTTCACGAGCATCCCCGTAAGCGCCGAAGCGCTCGCCGCCAGTGCCGTATGCGGCGTATGCGGGGCGCGTTACAGGTCGGACGCGGACGACGCCGGCCTGTGGAACGTGACCTTCACCCACGGCGTCGTCACCGGGTTCATGTGCCCCGCGTGCCAGACGCCGGAACAGTCCCTAGCGGCCGAGGTGAACGCGGCCACGACGGACTACACACGCATGACGGTAATCGACGGACGCGCCTACGCACCGCCGAAGCACGCCCCGTGGAAGGTGGCCGACATTATCGACACCGCCCGGAACAACACCCCCCCCCCGCCTGCAACTGGAGCACACGCCCGGCTGGGAGTGCAAGACGGACGAACAGGACGGCATGTTGTCGTTGTTCGACAGCACGTGTGAGCCGTTCAACCTCGACTTCACGGCGTGCGTAAGCTGGAGAACCGAAGGCGAGCCGCGCCCCATGCTGTCGTTCGCCATGCTGCCCGGCAGCGTCGCCTATTGGGCGTTCGAGACCGAAAAGGAACCATTGGCGCTCGCCGACAAGACGGACATGCTGCAACAATGGCTTGACGACATCGGCACCGTGGTAGCCCACCTGACCGGCCTCTACCCCGGCCTGACCGTCGAGCGAGTCAACGGATAGCGCCGTTTCAAGCACCACGCGCGGCAAGCGTCCGCATGACGCCCCCGCCCCGAGGGAAGCACCCCGACCGTCATCGTCACGGGCGCTTCTCTCATATCCGGGGTGGGGGGCACCCCCTACCCCGACCCGTCACGGCCACCTCGGGTGAAGGGCCGTTTTCCCCACGGCCGATTTTCCACACGCCCGCGAGCGCGCAACCACTGCAATCGTTGGCTTCGCGGCCCCCAAACCACCACACAGCCACCACGCCACGCCGCATACACGGGCTGTCGTCCCCTACCCGTCGCCCGTCATGGGCGCGCATACTGGAGGACATGACCACTAGAGGCAATCCGAGGAACCGCAACGGGTGGCGACGCCGGCAACTGAGGGCGCGCGTGCTCGCCGCCTACGACGTGTGCGCCATATGCGGCCGGCCGGTGGACAAGACGTTGAGGACGCCCCACCCAATGAGCGCCGAAGTCGATGAACTCGTACCCGTGTCACGCGGCGGCGACCCATTGAGCTTCGCCAACTGCCGCCTAGTCCACCGCCGTTGCAACAGGCTCAAGAGCGACGGGACGGACACGCGCGCACGCGCCTTGTTGGCACGCGAGCCGCTGCCGCGCGCCACGTCGTTGCCGTTCACCACTAGCGGCGACTGGTAGACCACGGGCGACGGGTAGGGGGGCCATCCCCCGCCCGCCCCGTCGCGGCCCCCTCGGGCGCAGGGCCGATATCCCCCCGGCATTTTCGGCGTTACGTTATCGCGTTACGTTATCGAATCGTCGGAAACCGTTACGGCAGTAGGCGCGACGCCGTGACATCGACCGTTAACCGTGACATTAAGCGTGACGTTAACGGTTAACGGTGACGCAACAAGGTGACGGAACGGGTGACGGAAACGTAACGCTTATAAGGCTGAAAATCAATAACGGCAACGGTTCACAGCATTTCAGCGTTACGGAAAGTTCAGCGGGGAGAGATGGGCGCTATGCGCCGGGAGGAGCCGGCACGTAGGGGGTGGGGGCACTCCCCCGTGCCCACCGCCCAATGTGCTGCTAAGCTGGAGCGCGACGCCGTGACATGCGGCGTTCCCGTTGATATGACGGGCCGAAATCGGCGCGAGCCGATAAGAAAAGGCCCGACGCTTGCGACATCGGGCCTTGACTGGTTATCGGCTTACGCCCCTAACCAAAGGGTTCAAGATGAAGCATATCACGATGCACGGCAGTCTGACCGTGAACGGGCGGACAGTCGTCGTCCACATGGGCGACGGCGAGATGTTCGCCACGGTTGACGGCACACGGTTCAACGTGTGCAGCATATGGCAGCTGTACCAACTGCTGCGACTGCTCGTGTAGCGGTCATCAGCGGCGCGGCGTCCCACGTGGGCGTCGCGCCCGAACCCTGAACCCCCGGCGCTCGCCGGCGAGCGCGACGGCGTTACGATGGGGATAGGCGAAGGCGCGTATTGGCGCGTGGCGACACGCCGATAACTGCCGATTGTGGGGTACCTAGTGGGGTACGGATTTTAAGAGAATCCTTGAATGTCAATGTTTTCAACGGTTTAGACCATATCGGTACGGAATCCCCCTCATTCCGCTCGCTAGGGATTCACGGTTTCGCGTGAATCCCTTTTTTCATGCCGAAAACGGGGGACGGTGCGGGGTACATAGCGGGGTAACGAAATCGATTCAGCTCCCATGTCGCGTTACAAGGGGTACATCATGGTCATTCCCAACACGTATCCGTGTTACAAGGGGTACCTGATCATGGACATCCTGAGTATGCGAGGCTTGAAACCAATGATCATGCGCCGGAAACCGAACCGATGGCACCCCTCGTAAGCCAAATGGATGTCCGCGGATGGCCCCGTTGCACAGACCATCTCATCCGGGGCAAAAGGATTCCGCGTCGCCGGCGTCGTCGGCCGCAGTGCGATCATCGCCCCGGGGCGGGGGCCTTGTCTCCGGAGAAGGTGATGACGACGGCCAGAATCACCAACGCGACGCCGGCCATCTCGCCGAATCCGGGTACCTCCCCCAATACCAGGCCGACGGCGATGGCGACGGCCGGGTTGATGGACTGCATGACGGAGAACGTGGCGGGCGTGACACGACGCAGCGTCACCTGCTCGATGACATACGGGACGAACGAGGCGAGGAACGACACGAGGAACAGCAGCGCGAACAGTTTCAACGGGCCGCCGGGAGCCGCCGCCCACGTGGCCGTCGCCTTGGGATGGACGAGGTACGTGACGGCCGGGACGCCGAGGAACAGCGACTGCACCGCCCATCCGATCGTGACGGCGACGCACAGATTGTCGAGTGAATTGCCGCCCGCGGCGATGCGTCTGCCGGTCACGATGTACACGCCCCACATCGACCCGCCGATGAGGATCGCAATCAGACCGACGAGGAACCTGCCGCCGCTCTCCGGATCCGCAAGCGAGATGCCGGCGAGCAGGACCACGCCGATCGCGGCGATGCCGATGCCGAGGCGTTCACGCCAGCTGCGACCGGTGATCACGGCGACCGACAACGGTCCGAGGAACTCGAGGGAGACGGCGATGCCCAAATCCATGTTGGAGATCGCCACGTAGAACATCGTGTTCATCAGCGCGAGCGAGACGCCGAACAGCACCACCAACCCCCAGCCACGCGCATCATGACGGAGCAGCGCCGCACGTTTGTCGGCCCGCCACGGACGCCGCCACAACAGCATCAGCACGGCCATGAACCCGACACGGTACCACACGGCGTACAGCGGGTCGAGCTGGGTGAACGCGAGTTTCGCGACGGCGGTCGCACTGTAGATGACGATCGCCTCGCACACGACGATGGCGACCACCGGCACATGGTTCAGCGCATTCACAACCACTCGCTTCATATCCCCTACGGTAATATCCCCTACGGTAATATCCCGACCCGCCACGCACGACCGTAGAATGGCGGTATGAGCACCGCACCAAGACTGGCCGCCGCGAAACGCGATTGGGGGCATGACGAGACCGGGTGCACGGTGCTGCACATCGACATGGACGCGTTCTACGCCTCGCTCGAGGTGGCGCGTCACCCCGAACTCACGGGCAGGCCGGTGATCATCGGCACGGGGCCGCGTTCGGTGGTGTCCGCCGCGAGCTACGAGGCGCGACGCTACGGCATCAACTCGGCGATGCCGTCCGCCCGCGCGCGGCAGCTGTGCCCGGACGGCGTGTTCCTCCCTGTGGACATGCGCTACTACCGCGCGGTCTCGCACAGGATCATGACCGAGGTGTTCCACGCCGTGACCGACCGGGTGGAGCAGGTGTCGGTGGACGAGGGCTACATGGATGTCTCAGGCGCGCTGCTCGCATGGAAGCGCCCGACGGCGATCGGCGCATGGATCCGCGCCGAAGTGGAGCGCCGTTTCCACGTGACCTGCTCGGTGGGCGTCGCGGCGAACAAGCTCGTCGCGAAGATGGCGTCGACGAATGCGAAACCGAACGGCATGCTGCTCATCCCCGCCGCCAGGTCCGCCGAGTTCGTGCAGATGATGCCGTTGCGCGGCATCCCGGGCATCGGGCCGTCATTGGAGAAGCGTCTCAATGCGTGGGGCGTGGATTCGGTGGCCGATCTGGCGGCGATGAGTCCCCGGGCCTTGGAGCAGGCGACCGGTTCGGTCGCGGCGGCTCGCGGATTGTGGATGGCGTCGCATGGTCTCGACGAACGCACGGTCACGCCGGTGCACGAGGAGAAGTCGGTCGGCTCGGAGGAGACGCTACTGAAGGACACCACCGATCAGCGAGTCGTGCTCGGATTGCTGCGCGAGGCGTGCGACGAGGTGGCCGGAACGTTGCGCCGCAAAGGGTTCGTGGCACGCACGGTGACGGTGAAACTGCGGTTCGCTGATCTGAGCTACCGGACGCGGTCACGGACGCTGGAACGCCCGGTGGACACGGCGGGCGCGCTGTATCCGGTGTGCGTGCGGCTGCTGCACGGGATGCTGGGGATGCCCGAAGATTCCTCCCCCGACGCGCCGCTGCCGAAGCTCATCCGGTTGGCGGGGATGAGCGCGAGCGGACTGGGAGCCGCCGCCGCGACCGCCGTGCAGCCGTCACTGGACGACATGCTCGAGGAGGCGACGAGCGCCGACGCGAGCACCGTCTCGGACCGGCAGCGCCGCGCGGAGAGCGCGCTGGACGAAGTGCGCCGGAGGTTCGGAAAAGGTGCGGCCCGGTTCGGCGCGTGAGGCCATGTACCCGGATAAGTGGGTCTCTCCCCCAGTCGGCTTCGCCGACAGCCCCCTCGTCAGAGGGGGCCTATCAGGCGGCGAGGCGGGCGCAGGCGGCTTCGATCGCCTCGTCGGTGGCGGTGGCGGAGAAGCGCAGATAGGCGGGGGCTCCGTAGAATTCGCCGGGGCTGGCGATGATGCCGAGCTTCGCGAGATCGGCCATGTCCGTCCAGCAGTCGCCGGACTTGGCCTTCACCCACACGTAGAGCGCGCCGTCGGGCATCGCCGCGTCGTACCCGTACGCGCGCAGCGCGGCGACGAGCTTCGACAGGCGCGTGCGGTAGCGCTGCCATTGCACGCGCACCGCTTCGACGTCGCGCAGGCCCGCGGCCATCGCGGCCTGGACGGGTCCGGGGATGATCTCGCCGATCTGCTTGCGGTACTCGGCCATCTCGGTGACGAGACGGTAGTCGCCGGCGATGAGCGCGGTGCGGTAGCCGGCCATATTGCTCTGCTTGGACAGCGAGTACAGCACGAGGATACCGTCGGCGCTGCCCTCGCACACCTGCGGGCTCAGCGCGCACGGCGTGGCGGAAAGGCTGAACGCGTCCGCCGAGGCGGGCTCGTTGGAGTCGGCCGCCCCACGGCTCGAACGCCAGTCCATCAGCGCATAACATTCGTCGGACAGGACGACCGCGCCGATCGCGCGCGCCGCCGCGACGATGCCGGCGAGCCAGTCGGCGCCGAGCACGTCGCCGGAAGGATTGCACGGCGAATTCACCCACACGGCCTTCACGCCCGGCACGTTCCTCCACGAGTCCACGTCGGCGACGTCGTCGACCTTGAGCACGGTGGCGCCGG
This sequence comes from Bifidobacterium sp. LH_426, assembly GCF_056356875.1. Lineage (NCBI taxonomy): Bacteria > Bacillati > Actinomycetota > Actinomycetes > Bifidobacteriales > Bifidobacteriaceae > Bifidobacterium > Bifidobacterium sp. LH_426. The sequence goes on along the minus strand of NZ_JBKEVB010000011.1, from coordinate 64,507 downwards.
CCAGCTGCGTGCCGATCTCGTACGTCGGATAGGAGACCTTCGGCTGGACGACCACGTCGCCCGGGCCGAGGTGCAGCAGCGACGCCATCAGCGCGACGCCCTCCTTCGATCCGACGGTGGGCACGACGGCCGCGTTGACGGCTTTCAGGTCCACGCCGCGCAGGTGGCGGAACCAGCCGTCGATCGCGTCGCGCAGGTCGCGCGTGCCGATGGTCGCCGGATAGCCGTGCGCGTTCGCCGCGTCCGCCGCGGCGGCGAGCGCGTCACGCACGCTGGCGGGCACCGGGTCGACCGGCGAGCCGACGGACAGGTCGATCATGCCCCCGTCGACCGCCTTCGCGGTGGTCTTGTAGCCGGCGATGCGCGACCAGTCGTATGGCGAGGAGTAGGTGTGGAAGCCCATGGTGATGCCTCTCCGGGGAGAACCCCGCTCAGTCGGCGAAGCCGACGACTCCCCCTGGGAAAGGGGGAGCATGATAAAAACAACGATGACTCCCCGGGAGCGGGGAGTCATCCAATCAATCGGTCAGTCCTGGTTCTGCGGGGGCAGGGCGGCGACCTGCGCCGGATCCTTGCCGATTGGACCGTGGGCGGAGGCGCCGCCGAAATCGCCGACCTCGGCGAAGAAGTTGGCGGCGGCGTCCTTGTACCAGGCCCACTCCTCCGGCAGGTCATCCTCGTAGAAGATGGCCTCGGTGGGGCACACCGGCTCGCACGCGCCGCAGTCGACGCACTCGTTCGGGTTGATGTACAGGGAACGATCGCCCTCGTAGATGCAGTCGACCGGGCACTCGTCCACGCAGGCCTTGTCCTTCACGTCCACGCAAGGCTGGGCGACAACGTACGGCATGGGATTCTCCTTAGAACACGTTCCTGACTACTCTGACCGTCCAGTCTAGGCGCGTGCGGGGACGGTTTGACACTCCGTCAGTCGGTGTTGATGGCCCTGTCGGTCTCCTCGGAGAGCGTCTCGGTGAGCGCTCCCCTGCCGAGGCGGGCATGCCAGTAGCCGTAGCCAAAGTAGATCGCGAAGCCGATGACCAGCCACACGACGAAACGCAGCCAGGTGAGCACGGACAGGTTGAGCATCAGCCACAGGTTGGCGATGGCGATGAGGATTGGCACCCACGGGTTGCCGGGCATCTTGAACGCACGCGGCAGTTCGGGGCGGCGCGCGCGCATGATCGGCACGGAGATCGCGACCAGCGTGAACGCGGAGAGCGTGCCGATGTTCACCATGTCGGCGAGCACGCCGATGTCGAAGCAGGCGGCGACGAGCGCGACGACCACGCCGACGCCGATCTGCAGCGCGACCGGGGTGCCGTGCCTGCCCGTCTTGGACAGGCCGCGCGGCAGCAGACCGTCGCGGCTCATCGCGAACACGATGCGCGTGAGGCCCAGCAGCAGCACCATGACCACGGTGGCGAGGCCCAGCACGATGCCGAAGCTGATGATCTTCGCCGCCCAGTTCGCGCCGACCAGCTCGAACGCGGTGGCGAGCGACGGGCTGTCCTGCTTGGCGAGGTCCTTGTAGGAGACCATGCCGGTGGTGACGAACGCGACGAGCATGTACATCACGATGATGAGGCCCATGCCCACGCCGATGCCGAGCGGCACGTTGCGGTGCGGGTTCACGGTCTCCTCGGAGGCGGTGGCGACCACGTCGAAGCCGAGGAACGCGAAGAACACGAGCGCCGCGCCGGACAGGATGCCGGGCACGCCGTACACGCTCGGGACCATGCCGGTCGCCCACTGCCACAGCGGCTGGTTGAGCACGTCGGCGGCGACGGAGCTGCCGGGCAGGGAGTCGGCGGGCTGGCTCGGCGGGATGAACGGCGTGAAGTTCGACATCTTCACGTAGAAGAATCCGACGACCACGACGAACAGGACGATCGCGATCTTGAGAACGGTCATCGCGCCGTCGACGCGGGCACCGATCTTCGTGCCGAACACGAGCAGCGTGGTGAAGAACGCGACGATGATGATCGGCGCGATGTCGATGTGGAACGAGCCGAACGTCAGATTCGTGTCGACGCCCCAGCCCATGAGGTGGAAGAAGTCGTCCAGGTAGACGCCCCAGTATTTGGAGATCACCGAGCCGGCCATCATCATCTCGAGGATGAGGTCCCAGCCGATGATCCACGCGACGACCTCGCCGACGGTGGTGTACGTGAACGTGTACGCGGAGCCGGCCACCGGGATCATCGAGGCGAATTCGGCGTAGCACATGACGGCCGCGCCGCATACGACGCCGGCGATGAGGAAGCTGATGATGACGGCCGGACCCGCATGGAAGGCGGCGGCCTGCGCGCCCACGGAGAAGATGCCGGCGCCGACGGCGACGGCGACGCCCATGATGGACAGATCCCACCACGTGAGGTTGCGCTTGAGCGTGCGACCCTCTTCGCCGGTCTCGGCGATGGTCTGCTCGACGGATTTCGTTCGGAATATCTGCATGGTGCTGGGACCTTCTTGTCTCTCCGGTTAGGTTCAACGGCATAGTATATGCCCACCGGATTGCGACGCGAAGGCCCTTTCCCCACATTCGGGACGCGACGCCGGTCAGGGGCGCAGGTCGATGCCGATGCACACGGGTTCGGGCACGAGCGCCACGCCGAACCGTTCCTTCACGCCCTGCTGGATGGTCTTGGCGAGGGCGACGACATCCGACGCCGTGGCGTCCCCGCGGTTCGTCAGGGCGAGCGTATGGTGCGTGGACAGGCTCGCCGGCGCGGCCGGCCCCGCGGTCTCCGAGCCGTCCGGCTCCCCCACGGCGAATCCCTTGTGGAATCCGGCGTGATCGATGAGCCATGCGGCGGAGGTCTTCACGCCGGGCGTGCCGTCGGGCAGCGCGGCGGCGAAGCGCGGCGCGTCCTCGGGCAGGCGCGCGGCCTCGGCTTCGGGCAGAATCGGGTTCATGAAGAACGATCCGCAGCTGTGGCGGTCCCAGTCGGGCGCGGGCAGGCCGGAACCGTCGTCGGCCGACGCGCCGGCGGCGGCGAGGCGCTTCAGGTCGGCGATGATGTTGCCTTCGCGCTTCGTGTCGGACATGACCGGCAGGGCGTAGCGGGTCGGGTCCTCGAGCATGCCCTTGGAGGCACGCACCTTGAGCACCGCGTCGCGGATGGCGGTGGTGGCCATGCGCGCGCCCACCTCGACGCCGAGCGCCTTCGCCAGCTGGCCGAATCCGACCGTGCCCTCGGCGCTGTGGCGCAGTGCGAACGTGACGGACAGCACCACGTAGCGCGGCGTCGGGAAGAAGCGGTCGGCCGGCGTGGCGGGGGCCGCGTACATGCTCGACTTCAAAGCGGAGGAACGGTAGCCGAACTTGAGGTCGGCGGGGAGCAGGTCTCGCGTGGTCTTCGTCTCGCGGTCCCACACCTCCACCGATTCGACGGACGTGGCGACCTCCTGGCCGTAGGCGCCGATGTTCTGCACGACGGACGCGCCCACCGTGCCGGGGATGCCGGACAGGCCCTCGACGCCCTCCAGGCCGAGTTCCACGGTGAAGGCGACGAAATCGTCCCAGTTGGCGCCCGCCTCCGCGTTCACGTGCACGGTGCGGTCGCTTCCTTCGACGGGGGCCGCCTCGTCGGGCACGGTGATGCGGCGGCGCGCGTCGCGCACGACGACGCCGGGGAACGGCTCGTCGGAGACGAGCATGTTGGAGCCGCCGCCGATGACGCACAGGGGCAGTCCGTGCGCGTCCGCCCCTTCGACGGCCTCGATGACGCCGACGCGCGTGGTCGGTTCGACGAAACGGGCGATCTCGCCGCCCACACCGATCGTGGTGATCTCTGCAAAGCTGGTCATAGTTGCCTATCCTATCCGCGGCTTGGCGGGCTCGCCCGCAAGCGGCATGAACAAAGCGGGAAAAACCTCCGGGAATACGAAAAGACCCGGCCATACGGTCGGGTCTTCGCAAATCTCGAATGCGCTCAGCGGGTCTCGCGGTGCACGGTCTGCTTGCCGCAGCGCGGGCAGAACTTCTTCAGCTCGAGACGGTCGGGCGTGTTACGACGGTTCTTCGTCGTGATGTAGTTGCGCTCCTTGCACTCGGTGCAGGCCAGCGTGATGCCCGGACGGATGTCGGCGCTCTTAGCCATTGTCATTCACCTCTGTGTTTTACTAGGTATAATATGCGCCCACCGGTTGGTGGGCGCGATTTGTAGCGAGGAAGAGGCTCGAACTCTTGACCTTACGATTATGAGTCGTACGCTCTAGCCAGCTGAGCTACCCCGCCAGAGAGCCCCGAGTGAGAATTGGACTCACGACCTCTTCCTTACCAAGGAAGTGCTCTACCACTGAGCTATCGGGGCGTGGCGGATAGTGGATTCGAACCACTGAAGCACGAAGCGGCTGATTTACAGTCAGCTCCCTTTGACCGCTTGGGAAATCCGCCAGTCTCTGTTTCCCTCCGAGGTCTTGACCTCGTCAGGCAACTCGAACATCATGCCACGGGATTCCCGGTCGCGCAACCCGGACATGGCGAACACCCCGCGAAATCACCCGCCATATACGTCATAATCGTTGGAATTCCAACGAAACAAGGACGTGCAACTTTTCGGCTTCATCGGCGTGTCGCGACGCCATTTCCAGGGTTCCGGCACCGAATCAGGACGTCGGAAAGCCGTCCGAACCACTTCCGAATCCCGTTCATCGGCGTGTCGCCGCGAACAGCGCATCGAGTCCGTCGGCCAGACCATCGACCGGAGGCGCGCCACCGCCGAACGCGACCGAATCGGCGGCGCGGGCCACCCGGAGAATCACGGCGCGATGCCCGCGATCGTCATCCGATCCTCCCGGCCATACGGCGGCGACGCGATCGGCGATCATCAGGTCGGTGGCGGCGTCATCCCATCGTGCACCGGCCGCACGCCCCTCGCGACGGATCTCGGCCCACGCCATACGCCACGCGGCTGCACGCGACGCGGCGGACGCGGCGGCATCGCCATCACCGGAATCATCGCCACCGGAACCGCCGCTGGAAGCGGACTCGGCGCGGCGCGCGGCGGCGACGCAACGCCGGCGACGCCAGGCGCGTACGGCGCGAGGTGCGGCCACGCACGCGACGAGCGCCGCCGCGGCCACGCCGACGGCGAGCGCGACACGCCATCGGACCGGCAATGCCGCGAACCATGCCACGGGCCGTGCAAGCCAGACGGGTGGACCGGACGCCTCGGACGAACCGCCCGTATCCCTGTCGCGGGAGACGGTGTCGTCGGATTTCGCGGACGCGCCGCCGTCCGCGCCGTTCCGTCGCGTGGACGCGCCGTCGTTCCCCGTCGTATCGAATTCGGTGATGGCGGACCCGTCGTCGCCGGTCAACGTGCCCGAGGATCCGGCGGACGACGCGTCAGACGCGGCGGGCGAACCGTCGGCCGTCAGCATGCCGTTCTCCTCGCTCGGCGGCGTCACGTCGAACGGCACCCAGCCGACGCCGTCCAGATACGCCTCGACCCATGCGTGCAACTGACGCGACGCCACCGGGAAATAGCCGTCGGCATCGCGCGCGTTCGTGCCCGCGTTGTAGCCGAGCACGATGCGCGTCGACACGCCCAGCGCGCGCCCGAGCACGGCGAGCGCGGCGGCGTAGTGCTGGCAGTAGCCGGCATGGCCGGTGTCGGGGTCGAGGAAGTCGTCGACGACCTGCATGTTGGAGCGGCCGTCGCCGTCCGGCGCATCCAGCGAATACGTGAAATGGTTGGCCTTGTCGGCGAAATACCCGACGAGCCAGCGCATGGCGCGCACCTGCTCGTCGTAGGTCCCGGCCTTCGCGGCGACGCCGGCCGCGCGCGCCCGGCGCACGACGGCGCGCACATTGGCCGGCAGCGACTTCGGCAGGGACGTGTAGCGGCCCGCTCGGGCCTCCTCGTCGGAGGCGGCGACCATGGCGAGGATGCGGCGCGCCATGCGGCGGTCGTCGGCGGCGGATCCGGCCTCCACGGCGATGGACATGGTGGTGTCGGATTGGAAGAGGATGGTGATGGCGTTCTGCGCCCAGACGGTCGACGCGCCGGACCCGGACCTGCCGTCGATCGACGGCGACGAACCGCGCGTGCCGTCGGAAGAGCCGTCGGAGCCGGTCATGTTCGTAAGGGGCATCACGAGGGTCACGGCGTCGCCGTTCTCGGAGAAGCCGTAGACGATGCCGGCGCCGTCGGCACCGTATCGCGCCTCGAATGCATCGTCGAAGACGATGTGGGAGGGATGCTGGGAGTATCGGCCCGCGGAAGGCGTCGTCGTCCCGCCGCCCCACACACGGTCGTTGTCCTGCTCGCCGGAGAACGCCATGCTGTAGGCGCTCACCTTGCCGATGCGCGTGCCGTCGGGGGCGCTCACGACGCCGTCGGCGTCGATGGAGGCGCGGATCACGGCGAACCCGTCGCGTGTCTCCCCCAGTCCCGAATCGGCGATCGCGCGACGCGCCTCAAGCCAGCCGTCAAGCTGGCCGCCGGAATCGTCGCGCTGCCGCTCCAGCGCGGCGACGACCTCGCGCACCGGATCGAGCTCGGAGAATCCGGACGCCGACGAGATGGGATCCAGATACGTGCCGGACACGGCGTACCGCATGCCCGACGACGTCGCGTCGGTGCGGTTGACCATGCTGCCGTCACGGTAGCGCAGCCATGAGGAGCCGACGCCGTTCGCCCCGCTGGCGATGCCGGGGACGGGCAGGAAACGCGAACGCAGCGTGTCGATGCGCACGTTCGCGGTGGTCTCGTAGCGTTCGAGCGTGTGCTCGTCGATGCGGGTGCCGTCAGTGCCGTCGGTGGCTGTGCCAGTGCCGGAGGTGGATGCGGTGTAGCCGGCGTAGCCGAGCAGCCACGCGTAGATGCCGATCGGGTCGCCGGCACGGCGCTGCTCCATCGTGAGCTCGTCGGACTCGTCGCGGCCGAGACGGATGCCCGAGCCGTACAGACCGGCGTCGATGGCGAGCTCCCGGTCGTAGCCCCACGTGTCGCCATCGAACGCGTCGAGTGTGGTGAGCTTCAGGTACAGGCGGCGGTCGGCGGAATAGCCGAGCACGACCGAATCGGAACCGGCGTCGATGTTGCGTTTCAGGTCGATGAGCGGGCTGACCGTGTTCGACGAGAACATGCCGCCGCCCTCGCCGATTGACAGCGGCACCCGGTAGGCGAGGGTCTCGGCGGCAGGGGTGCAGGCCAAGGTGACGGCCATGACCAGAAGCGCGGCGAATGCGGCGCGCAGGGCCCGCGGCGGTTCCGAGGGGACGGGTGCGGCGGCGGCCGGCGCGTTGCAGGCGGCGGCCGGCGTCGCGGATGCGGGACCCGAACCGGGACCTGAACCGGAGCGAGGACGGGACGCCGACGCCCACACGCTCATCGGGAAGGCGGCGGCGAGCAGGGCGACCGCCCACCAGGGGGCGACATGGCCGAGCATCGCGGAGTCGGCGGCGAGCGCGACGACGGGAGGACAGCGAACGACGGGACGGCCGGACGCCACAGGAGCAGGCAGCGGATGAGGACGGCGGCCGCGAAGACGACGAGGATCAGCAGGATGTCGGACGCCGGAACGACCTTCAATGGCGGCAGCTGGCGGTCGAGCCGGTCGAATCCGACGGACAGCGCGTCGACGAGGCGGGTCGGGAATCCGGCAAGACCGTCCTGCACGCCCGAGCCCGTAGCGGCCGCACCGCCTGTGCCACCCGCACCGGAGCCGCCTCCCACCGAGCCGGATCCGTCGCGTAATCGCGCAACGACCAGTACGACGGCCGTGATTCCCGCCGCGAAGGCGAAAGCCGACACGCGGATCAGAGAGAATCGGACCGGGTGTCCGGACGGCATCGGCACGGTCGAGGCGAGAACGGCGGCGGCGAGTGCCCCGGCGGCGAACCATATCCACCAGCCCGTGGGTTCCACAAGCCCGACGAGCGCCTTGAGCATGACGCCGAAGTACGTCAGCAGGGCGAGCGAGGCGACGATTCGGGGCGTCCGCAGGGCCGTACGCGGTCCGATGGGGCGGATCCGCTTGGTTTCGAGGTGAACCTGTGGAGTTCGGGAGGGGACCTGCATGGTTTCGGGTCGAACGTGCGGGGTTTCGGACCCTTCCTGCGTAATCACGACCCGTTCCTGCGGGGTGGGGTCGAGTACACGCACCGAGGCGGCGAGCGACGAGCGACGTAGGGCATCCGCCAAACCGTTGGAATCACCGGCATCGCAGACCAGCACCCCGACCGGCCCGGAACGGCGCCGGACGATGTTTCCCACCGACGCCGTGCAGGTCGCCGCGGAAATGCTGCATGTTGCCTGCGGAATCGTGCAGGTTGCGCCCCGGACCATGCACATACGTCTGAGGACCATACACGCTCGGGCAAGAACCATACACACTCGTTCGCGGAGACACCCGCGGAGCCGATCGCGGCCACGCGCATCACCCCGCCCGCCGACCGGACGCGCGGCGGCCAGGAACCGCAGGACCGCCCGCTTCCCTTCGGCCACATGGACGCCGTCGGTGGCCACCACGTCCATGCCGCGACCCATGCCGCGCCCCATGCCGTGGCATGCCTGCGCATACGGCAGCAACGCGGCGACCGCGCCGTCGAGCCGCCGCGCATCCACGCCATCCGAACCGTCCACGTTCACGACCAGCAGCAGCGTGGCGCGTTCGTTCCCCTCGCTCTCACGGGTCATCAGCTTGCCGCGACGGGCGCTGTGCCGCCATGCGATCCGTCTGATCGGGTCGCCGGGCTCGTAGCCGCGCACGGCCCCCGAATCCTCCGCGTCCCTCAAGGCGACGGTCCGCCCGGAGACGACGGCGCCCGTCTCCCGCGCGGCCGCATCCGCCGTCTCGGGCAGCACCATCGTCTCCCCCGCGGCGGCGACGCGACGACGCACCACGAAGAGGCCGAACGGCGAGCGCCAGCGCAGCAGCGTGCCGACCCGCCGGTACAGGCCGCGTTCACGGGGCAACGCGCCCGCCCACCGGTCGACGACGTTCCCGTATTGGTCGAGGCGCTCATACAACGCCGTGGCCGTCACCTCGGACGGCAGCAACAGCCGCGGCGATCGTGCCGTGTCCCCGTGCCCGGCCATCGCCCACTGGACCACCGCGGCGGACAGCGACAGCACGATCAGAGAGCCGGCCACGATGACCGTGGCCATCAGCGTGCGCTCGTCCAACAGCAATCCCGCATAGCAGGCGAGCGCGCCGAACACGGCCAATGCCAGGCAGGCGGCCGTGGGACGAATCAGACCATGATGGCGAAGGTCCCACAGGTCAAGCCGCGGAATATGCTGCCGGGCGATTCCCCTCCCCCACTCCGAACGCCCCGGCCGTCGCATGGTCATGCCCTCGGGACCGCGGTGCCGCGCACCACGTCGGCGACGACGGCGCGCGCCCGTTCCAGCGTGCCGTCGGCATACCCCATGCCGGTCTCGTCGAGCACGAGCCGGTGGGCGAGCACGGGCACGGCGAGCGTGCGCACGTCGTCGGGCAGCACGTAGGAGCGTCCGTCGACGAACGCACGGGCGCGGGCCATCGCGGCGAGCGCGAGGCTGGCGCGCGGCGATGCGCCGTAGCGCACGCCGTCGCGCCCGCGTGTGGCCTGCGTGATGGCGACGATATAGTCGGCGACCGGACGTTCGAGCGTCACTTCGCGAGCCTTGCGGCGGACGGCGGCCGCCTCGGCCGCGGAGCAGACGCGGTCCACACGGTCGAGCGGGTGCGACCAGTCGCCGGCGGTGAGCATCAGCGCCTCGGCTTCGGCGGTCGGGTAGCCGAATGCCGTACAGGTCATGAACCGGTCGAGTTGCGCTTCCGGCAGCGGGTAGGTGCCTTCCAGTTCGATCGGGTTCTGCGTGGCGATGACGAAGTACGGGTCGGGCAGCGGGTGGGTTTCGCCGTCGACGCTCACCTGGCGTTCGTTCATCGCCTCGAGCATGGCCGATTGGGTCTTCGGGTTGGCGCGGTTGATCTCGTCGGCGATGACGATGTTCGCGAACAGGGGACCTGGGTGGAAGACGAACCGGCTTTCGCCCTGCGACCAGATGCTCACGCCGGTCAGATCGCCGGGCAGCATGTCGGGGGTGAATTGGATGCGGCTGACCTCGCCGTCGATGGCGCGGGCGAACGCGCGGGCGAGCGTGGTCTTGCCGACGCCCGGCACGTCTTCGAGCAGCAGATGACCACCGGCGACGAACGTGAGGACGGCGAGCTCGATGACGTCCGGCGGGCAGGACAAGGCGTCGCGGAGCATCGCGGCGATGCGCGAGGGGATGCCGGGCGTGTCTATCATGACTGCGCTCCTTCGACGGGGGCTCGAATCCGCATCCAGTGTACGGCCGGCGGGCATGGCGTCTCAAATACGCTGCGAGCGGATACGAGAAAAGCCCCGGCTGACCGCCGGGGCTTTCGCAATCGATATACGCGTATGCGCGGGTGTCTCAGCCGAGGATGGCGAGCACGTCGCGGGCGCCGATGATGAGGTAGTCCTCACCCTCGTAGTGCACTTCGGTGCCGCCGTACTTGGAGTACAGGACCTTGTCGCCGACCTTGACGTCGACCGGGATGCGCTCGCCCTTGTCATCGCGACGGCCCGGGCCGACGGCGAGGACTTCGCCCTGCTGCGGCTTCTCCTTGGCGTTGTCCGGGATGTACAGACCGGACGCGGTCTGGGTCTCGGCCTCGGCCTGCTTGACGATGATCTTGTCTTCCAGCGGTGTGAGCTTGATCGACACTGTGGGTCACCTCGTATTTCTTGTAGGTTCGATGTCTTCGCGCCGGAAACGCCCAAGAGGCTGACGATCACTTGCACGATCCCAAGCACTGCCTCACATGGTAGCGCGGTTTTTAGCACTCTGCCAACTCGAGTGCTAACGCTGTGAGAGAAACGAACGTCAGGAGCTGCGGCGGGCGAGGATGGCCTGCAGGTCATGGCCCAGCGAATCGGAGGTGGCGGCGGGCACGGCGACCCTCGCCTGTTCCTCGGACTCGTGGAACGCGTTCACGTCGGAGACGCCGGAATCCTGCGGCACCGCGGCGATCACGCTGCCGTCCGAAGCGTCGGACGCGGCGGAAGCGTCGGCAACGGCGGATGATGCGTCGGCGGCTACGGAAGCGTCGTCCGACGTCTTCCCGGTCGTCTCCCCGGCCTGGGCGTCGGATGCGACGCCATCGCCCGAGCCCTTGGCGGGTTCGGTCTCCATGCGCGCCTCCTCGGCGAGCCTCTTCTCCTCGTCGGCGTCCACCGGATCGGCCTTGGCGACCTGACGCATCGACTTGATCTCGCGGCTTTCCGGCGCGGCGGGCTTGTCTTCGGCCACGTTGCGCGGCTCGCCCAGCGAGAAGGAGATGAGGTCCGGCGAGGCGATGGCCATGTCGAACGCGTCAAGGGCCTTCGCCGGGCGCACTTCGGCAAGTTCCGTGGTGGCGTCGGAGGGCACGGTCCGGGCGTCCTGCTGCGCGGCGGCGGGCGTGGCGGCGGGAACGGAGGTATCCCGCCCGGCGGCGGCCGCCTCGGCACCCGCGGCCGAGACGTCGACCACCTGCACCTCGGGCGCATCGAGCTTGCCGTGCGCGGCCAGCGCCTGACGCTGTTCGATTTCCGCCTGACGCAGCACGCTGCGGATCTCACGACGTTCCATTTCGGCGGTCGGGACCTCCTCGCCCCGGACAGCACCGGCGGCGGACGAATCATCGGCGATCGCCGAAGCCATCGCCTCGGCGGACCTCCTGAGCCCGTCGGCCTCCATCTTCACCTTGGCGGTCTCGGCGTCGACGTTCCGCGCCTGCGCGCGGGTCCTGGCCATGCGCGAACGGCGTTCGCGGGCGCGCGCCCTGGCGACCTTGCGCTCCCACGCGCGGGCCTGGCCGGCGGCATGGGCGCCCAGCACGAGCACGACGGCGTCGAGGGCGACGGGGATCAGGGCGAACCACGGATTGAAATGCAGAGGGAACGCGACCACGGCGACGACGACGGCGATCAGCAGCAACGACACGACGAGGATCTGGCGACGTCGTACCGCCTGACGGCGCAACCGCCGCACTTCGGCGATGCGCTCGGGGGTAAGCGTGTTCGCGCGCCTCTCGTTCGGCTGCATCAAGACCCCTTTCGCGTAGGTACCGTCATCGCTGAATCGCGTGCCGCTGTGCTCATCGACCAGATGCAGCGACGAGGAGAAGCGATCCTCGCGATGTTCCTCCACATGCCGCATGCTTTTGGCCGTGCGCACCGGCAGCCATGCCACGATTCCGATGAGTACGATGACGAGCACGATGATCGTGCTCAACTGCTCGTAACCCATAATGCTCAAGAATAGGAGACGGTCGTCACATTGTCCGCATTGTGCGGCGGCGTGTCGATTGCCCGCGTAGGGGCGGACGGCGTGGCGGCGTCCGTGGGCGCCGGACCGTCGGCGGCCGCTGGGTCCGCCTGCGCCGCCGTCTCGGACGCGTCGCCGCCGCAGGCGACGAGACGCGCGGCGAACCCGGAGCCCATGTCCTCCGCGATCAGACTGAACGTCTCGTGTGACCGCCACCGGCCGGCCACATACATATAGTTCGCGCGCAACCCCTCGCGTCGTGCGCCCACCTTGCGCACCACGGCGAGGGAACGCGCGTTGTCCGGCAGGATCGCGATCTCCAGACGGTGCAGGCGGGGCCCGGTCGGGTCCCCGATCGCCCAGTCGGCGAGCATGGCGAGCGCCATGGGCGCGATGCCGTGCCCGGCGGCGTCCTGCGCCACCCAGTAGCCGACCACGCCGGTGCGCATCGCGCCGTAGGTGATCGCGCCGATCGAGATCTGCCCGACGATGCGCATCCCATGTTCGATGAGGAGCACGATGCCCGTGCCACGTTCCTCGTTGCGGCGTTGGATGGCCATCCACTGGTTGAACGTGATGCCCGGTCCGTGCATCGGGTCGCCGGATTCCCACGGCCTGAGCCATGCGTCGTTGTTCCATCGCACCTCGCTCCACTCGGCCTCGTCGTCGGCGCTCATCGTGCGCAGCGTGATCGGCGGCGCTCCAGCCGGTGCGTTGAGGACGACGGGCGTGCGGATGGCGTTCGGGTCGGCGGGCGCGAACGCGTGGCGGATGGTCTGGAATACTGACACGCCCACCATTGTGCCACGCGCGCGAAAAACCGACGGCGTATGGTTGCGCGTCATGAACGGCCGGACGGCGACGCCGGCGGCCGTGGACGCAACGGATGGAACCGGACGAAAGGACGGACGATGGACGTCGAACGGGACGAGCGGATCGAGACGAAGCGGCGGCTGCGCCATGAGGCGATCGCCAGGCGCAAGACGGTGCCCGCCGGGGAGCGCGCCGAGGCGGGGACGCGTCTGGCCGCGCTGATGCGCGACCTGCCCTGGCCCACGGACGACCTCGCCGGCATGACGGTCGCGGCCTACGTCTCGATGGGGTCGGAGGTCGAGCTGCGTCCGTTGCTGGGCGCGTTGCTGGAGGCCGGCGCACGCGTGCTCGTGCCGCTGCTGGGCTCGGGGCTGGATGTCGGCTGGGGCGTGCTGCGCAATCTTGACGACCTGCGTGCGGTGGATGCGGGCGGGAACGGGCATCACCGGCCCGACGAGCCGACGGTGCCGACGCTGCCACCCGAGGCGCTGGGCGAGGCCGGACTGGTGATCGTCCCCACGTTGGCGGTGGACCGGTCGGGGACCCGGCTGGGACGCGGCGGCGGATGGTACGACCGCGCGCTCGGACATCGCGCGCCCGACGCGCCGGTCGTCGCCGTCTGCTGGCCGTGGGAGCTGCTGGACGCGGATGCGGACCCGCTGCCCCGCGAGCCGCATGATCTGCCGGTGGACGGCGCGCTCACGCCGGACGGCGTGACGATGTTCGCGTGACGCCCGACGCCTCGCCGCCCGTTCCGGCTACCGTCCGCCCGTTCCGGCTACCGTTCCGCATGCTGGAAACCGGTGTTCGCTTCCGGCGGGACGTGTCGCGCGGGCGATTAGGATATGTACGGTTGCATATGCCGGGACACGCGGGGAGCCGCGGGCTTTTCGCCGGGTGGCCATGCCGTGGGGTTCCGGGCCGGATTCGTTTCGTTGGAGGATTACGTTGCCTACCTATCATTACCGTTGCAAGAGCTGTGGCTACGATTTCACCGAGCGCCAGTCGTTCGATGACGCGCCGATCACCGTCTGCCCCCAGTGCCACGAGGAGCAGGTGCGCAAGATCTTCTCCGCCGTGCCGATTGAGTTCAAGGGCAGCGGCTTCTACCGCACCGATTCCGGCAAGAAGTGAGGTCCGCGCCGCGCCGGCGGCGCATCGCGGAAAGGCAGCGCATCGGATGATGTCATCCGGTACGCCGCCTTCGTCGTATCCGGTTCGGGGCCCAAGGCGCGCCGGCGGTGCCGGCGGTCGCCGTACACGTTCGAACAGGATGTGAAGATTTCCGGGGGCTCTGTCCACATTGCCGGTACGGTTTGCGCCCGACCGTGCCGATGCCCGACGCTGGGCATATGAGAATACCCGATCCGCCTTGGGCGAGGCTCACACGCCCCACGCTCGCCGCGCGGCGTGCCCGCGCGCGGCTCACCCGAATCGTCGTCGCATGCTGCGTCATCGTCGTCGCGGTGATTGCGGTGATACTGGTGGACGTTCTGGTCGCGACGACGGATGTGGTCGTCGCGACGCGCGCGATCCGGCACGGCGACGTGATCGGGGCCGGCGACGTCGCCGTGGTGGAGACGCCCCGCTCCCCCGTCGTCGCGGGGGCGTTCTCCCGTACCGACGATGTGGTGGGGCGGATCGCGCAGAACGATGTGGACGAAAGTCAGCCCCTTTTCCCGACGAACGCCCGCGACGCGCCGGTCGTGCCGGGCGGCCGGACAGTGCTCCAGGTGGCGGTGTCGAACGACGCCTCGGCGTTGGTCGCCGGGGATACGGTGCGGCTGGTGTCCGCCGTGGGGTGCGGCCAGGCCGACGGTGGATCGTCCGACGGCGGCCCGGCCGATCCACCGTCAGGGGAATCGGCCGACGGACCGGACAGCGACGGGGGAACCTGCACGATCGCCGAGGACGCGTTGGTGATGAAACGCGCGCGGCACGACGAGAACGGCGCCGGCACGGCGGTCGTCACGATGGCCATGACGCCCGAGGCCGCGGTCAGGGTGATGGCGTCGGCCGAGCTCGGCGCGATTGTCGCCGTGACCCGGTGATGCCGAAGCTCAGCTCTTCTCGTTGAACACGGCCCAGTGCGGCGGCAGTTCGCCGAGGATGCGTTTGTCGTCGTCGGCCTCGCGCTGGCGCTCGGTCATCATGTCCGAAGGCTCCAGCTTGACGCCGTCCGCGTCGAATCGTTCGGTGCCCTCGCGCACGACGCGCTTGTGCTTGCGCGGCGTGCGTCGGGTGGACGAGTACTCGCTCATTGCACCTCCCGGTAGATCTCGCCGACCTTGGCGACGATGCGGTCGACTTCCTTCTCCGGATTGACGAACGAGCCGACGCTCCACACGGTCACCGCGGACCAGCCGAGGGTCATCAGGTCGGCGGTGAGCATGCGGTGGCGTTCGCGCGTCGACTGGATGGACATGTACCCGGCGTCGTCGGTGAGCACGGCCAAGGCGAACGGCTTGCCCTTGAGGCCGACGACCATCGGGATGGTCAGGCCGTTGTCGTAGCCGTAGTCGATGGCGACGTCGAGTCCGCGGGCGCGGATGCGGTCCGCGAGATCGTTGAACAGCGTGTTGCTGCCGGACTCGCGGCACGCCGGCAGCGCCGGCTCGTCGGGCAGATGCTCCGCCCAGGTCAGCAGCGTCTTGAGCAGCTTCACGCCGGGCGCGTGGATGCGCTCGTCCTCCATCTCGTCGGAGGTGAACGCGGCGACGATGTCGACGTGATGGTCGGCGAGCGCGAGCGCGTCGAGCAGCATGCCGCGTCCGCCCGTGTCCTCCAGGGCGCCGAACTGCTGGAGCAGACGGCCGTGCGAGGTCTTCGCGTAGCACATCGCGAGAATCACGTCGGTGGCGCGGGCGCCGGCCACCTCGCGGATGCCGACGAGGCGGACATGGCGCAGGAAGCTGTTCATCGACTTGTCCTTGGCGGCGAGCGCCTTGAGCTCGGCGCCGAGACGCACGCGGAACACGTCGGTGAGCGAGACCACGGTGAGCAGGTAGCTGGCCGGCACGATGGTGAACGAGTGGGCGCGCTCGGTGATGAGCCGCACCACCTCGTCGATCTCCTGCTGGCTGGATTCGACCAGTCCGGTGGCGAACACGGGCGTGCCGGTCGCCTCGACCTTGTGGTAGGCGATGCGGCCGCGGGCCGCGTCGGTGCACACGTCGTAGCGGACGGCGCCGTAGCCTTCGGATTCAAGGAAGGCGCTGAGCCTCGGGGCGCGGCGCACCGGGTGCGACTTCACCTCGACGACGGGCAACGCGTCGATGAGTCGCTTGAGCCCCGGGCACGTGACGGTGTCCCTATGGGCGATGATGACGATCTGCTTGACGCGCACGACGATGCTGAGCAGCTGGATGGCGGGGATGTGCGCGCACGCGTCGATGATGGCGACGTCGGCGAGCGGCTTCGGCTCGGTGAGCGAGGCGAGCGTGTCCGGCGTGGCCATGAGGATCGGCTTGGCGGCGGCGAGGATCTCCGCATGGTCGCGGCGGATGCGGTCGAGCGGCATGTGGCCGCGGCCGGCGAGCTTCGTGTGCAGCAGGTTCGCCTCCTGCGTGCGGGCGAACAGCAGGTCGCACAGACGGCGCATCGACTCCTGGGCCACCATCGGGCCGATGGAGCGCACGTGTTCGACGTCGACCTGCTCGAAACGCTCGGTCGCGTTGGCGAGCACCGAGCCGTCCTGGTTGGAGATGATCGGCGAGGAGCGGACGATGTCCTCGAACACGGTGGTCCACCAGGCGAGCTGGAGCTCGGCGCCCACGGCGGAGGCGTCCACGTGGCGGTTGGAGAAGTCGGCGACGAGGTCGTTGAGGCCCACGGCCTGGAACTCGTTCTCGAGGCGGCAGCGTTCGGGCAGGTCGTCGAGCGACTTGTGGTCGTCGTAGAGGGCCTTGAGCCGGCTCTCCACGTCGTTGAAGTCCTGGGATTCGAGTTCGCCGCCCTTCGGCGTGGTGCTGAGCACCGTGTCGAGCGCGGTCATGTGGCGCGACATGGTCTCCTGCGCGGCGATCATCTGGTCGAGCTTGGGCGGCAGCACCGGCCATCCGCCGTGCGGCACGAGCGAACGCCACTGCTCGGACTGCTTCTTCACGATGATGAGCGCGCCGTGCAGGTCCTCGACCTGGGCGCCGACGCGCAGCAGGGACTTCGCCTCGCGGGTGTGGCGGCGACGTTCCCAGAAGCCCATCGTGGTGCCTTCGGCCTTGCGGTCGGCCTTCGATTTGGTCGCCTCGATCATCGAATCGATGTCGCGTTCGAAGATCTCCGGCTGGAACACGTCGAGCACGCGCCTCAGGTTCTTGAGCACGATGATTTGGCGCTCCCATTCGCGCGCGGTGGCGGGCACGGGGAATCCGCAGGCCTGCACGGTGGAGGCGACGTGCTCGCGTACGGCGGGCAGCACCTTCTGCAGCAGGTCGACGACGCGCTGGTAGGTGTCCACCGCTTCCTGCTCGCTGGTGACGGACGCCTTGTACCAGGCGGTGTCGTCGGGGCCGATCGTGTATTCGCCGACGGCGGCCGCCCGTTCGAGCTTCGCCGTCCATTCGTCGATGTGCCCGGCGACGCTGCGGGCCGTGTTCTCGGACAGCCGCACGTGCGTGGAGGGGTGGGTGGGGGCGACGGAGATCGCCGCCAGGTTCTGGATGGTCTGGTAGGCGGACACGCCCCACTTCTCGCTCACCCCATGCAGGTCGCCCAGATAGCGGGTGAGCCGCGAGCGCACGCCGACGAGCTCGTCGGCCAGCTGGTCGAAATGCTGCGTGGCCACGCCGGACCGGAATCCGACGGCGGCGATGAGCTGGCGGTCGATGTCCGCGTTCGCCTGCTCGTCGGCGATGTCGAGCACCATGCCGGACGTCTCGTTGGCGCGCATGACCTGCATGAAGCGCCGCTTCTGCTCGGCCACGCCGGGCGCGTACAGCACGGTGCGGCCGTTCATCACGCAACGGGTGGCGATGGCCGCGGCCTGTTCGACCGTGTCCTTGCCGACCGCGCCGTCGACGGCCACGCTGTGGCCGGACGCGGCGAGCTGGGCGGCGTAGCGCACCGTGTTGTCGACGTCGCCCACCTCGTACTCGCTGTGCGGGTCGGCGTCGAACGGGCTGTAGTCGGGAATCGGCGCGCCGCGCAGCGTGTCGGCGGCATCCCGGTCGCCGGCGAGCGCGTCGAGCAGCGTGTTGCCGCTGGGGCCTTCGCCCAGCTGGTCGATGATGCGCTGCGTCTCGGTGAGGATCTGCGTGGACGGCTCCATGAAACAGCCGAGGATGATATGGCGTTCGATGTTGAAGTCGCCGACCGCGGGCTTCACGCGCTTCGCGATCTCGGCGAACACGGCGGACGTCTCGGGGGACCCGGACGCGTAGTGCGATCCGTCGAACAGGTAGTCGGCGTCGAGCGTGACGCCGGCCTCGCGCATCGCGTCGACGAACGACGCGTTGAGCGTCACGGTGCCGGTGAACGCGATCGTCGACTGTCCGGGCGTCGTGGAGGCGACGGCCTGCACCGGGTAGAGCAGCACCGGGCGCGCGTTGCCGTGCCAGGTGGCGATGCCGACGACGAGCGACAGTTCGGCGACGCCGCTCACGCGCCGTTTGGCGGCGCGGTCGTCGAGCACGCGGCCGAGACGGCGTTCCGCGGCGCGCAGCATGCCGTTGTCGCGGAACAGCGATTCGAGCGTGACGTGCCCGGACGCGAACAGCTGGGCGATGCCCGAGGGGTGCGCGTGCGTCAGGTCGAGCTGCGCGGCGAGCTGGTTGACGTCCTCCAGCGGGGAGGGCACGAGTGCCGCCTTGTACTGGTCATGCCACTGCTGCAGCCAGTCGAGCGTGGGTTTCGTGGATTGTGCGCTCATCGTCCGCTCTCCTTCACTTTCCGACCGCTTCACGGTAGTCCTGGTAGCCCACGTTGTGCGCGAGCGCCTCGTCGATGTCGGCGTCGCCCTGCGCGGCGAGCCAGGCGTACAGGTCGTCGTACAGCGCGGGGTTCATCGCGAGGAAGGGCAGCAGTTCCGCGTGACGGGCCATCTCGAACTGGAGGGTCATGTCGGTGGTGTGGCGCGCGTCCTCGGAGGTGAGGCCGTCCACTTCGATCATCGGGGTCTGCGGTTTGCCGAACTCGCCCTTGGAGACCTTGTCGAACACGGAACCGGGTTCGAAGGCGGGCTTGTAGACGCCGGTGGCATCATCGTCATAGCCGACGGACACGGTCTCCCGCGCCGCGCCGACGACGATCGGCGTGGTCGTGTCCTCGGACGGTGCGGATTCGGCCTCGGCATCGGGCGACACGGAGGGTTCCGGCGACACGGTGGGGTCGGACGCCGCGACGGCGCCGGACGACGCGACGGCCCCGAAGGACACGACGGGCCTGGCCGACACGACGGGCTCCGGCGACGAGGCAACGGGCGTCGCGGCCGATTCCGGCGCGGTGGCGGCGGGCTTGTTCATCGCGTCGGCGAACAGGTCGCGGGGCGATACCGGATCGGCCGCCTCGACGACGTGCAGCGGCACCGAATCCGTCGACGGCTCCCGCACGACGGGGATATCGGAGGCATCGGAGGCTGCGGAGACGTCCGCGCCGTTCCTCACGGTTCCGGAATCGTCCGGCACGACGACGGCCGCGGCGTCCGGTGCCGGGGTCACGGGCAGATCGGTACGCGAATCCGCCTCGGAGAACACGATCGGCGGCTCCTCGTCATCCCGATCGTCCGCATCATCCTGCCGGTCGGACGGCGAGGTGACCTGCGCGAACGTGAGCGGCTCGATGTCGGCGATGCGCGCCAACGGCGAGGAGGTCGCGGCGTGACGGGCGTTCTGCGCGTTGAACACGGCCGTGGGCTCGCCCGCACGCAGGTCGAGGATCTCGTCGACGGACATGTCCGCCGCATCCGGCTCCTGGCGGGTCGTCGCGGCCGTGGAATAGTCGAACAGGTTCGGCACCTCGGTCTCGGGGCGCGTATCCGGCTCGACGCGGACGAAATCGACCGGCACGTCGCCGAACTGGATGCGCATCGGCGAGGAGGGCAGCGGCACGTCGCGGCCGGCGGGCAGACGCATGAGCTCGCCCTTCTCGTTCACCACGTAGGAGCCGTTCGTCGAATTCAGGTCGCGCAGCACCGCGCCGCCATCGGCCGCCACGGAGAACCGGGCGTGGCGCTTCGACATGGATTTGGTCGCGTCGTCGACCTCCAGACGGGCGATGCCCTCATCCGGCAGGGGGCGCAGCGGCTTGCGGCCGATTTCGAGGCTTTCGCCCGGACGCACGTTCACCTGGTCCCCGCCCGCGACCTTCAATCGCCACTGGCTCGCCGTCTGCTCACTCACCGCGCGGCCTCCCTTTCTGATGATTTCACGCACTGTTTCCTATTGTGTCATGCCCCGGCGCATTTGTTCGCATTATCGTCCGACGAATCGACAGAATCCGCCCGGATACGGGAAACCCCGCATCCGAAGCGACGGATGCGGGGTTCCTGCACGAAGAAACGTGCGAAGCTGGTAATGAGCGGCCTTCCCGACCGCGTGCATTACTTGAGCTCGACGGTGGCGCCAGCGGCCTCGAGCTGCTCCTTGGCCTTCTCGGCGTCTTCCTTCTTGGCCTTCTCGAGGACGGCCTTCGGAGCGCCGTCGACGAGGCCCTTGGCCTCGGCGAGGCCCAGGTTGGTGATGGCGCGGACGGCCTTGATGACCTGGATCTTCTTGTCGCCGACGGCGGAGAGGATGACGTCGAACTCGTCCTTCTCCTCCTCGGCCGGGGCGGCGGCACCGGCAACGGCGGCAACGGCGGCGACCGGGGCGGCGGCCTCGACGTCGAACTTCTCCTCGAAGGCCTTGACGAACTCGGAGAGCTCGACCAGGGTCATCTCGCCGAAGGCTTCCAGCAGCTCATCGTTGGTGTACTTAGCCATTATGGCTTCCTTTCGATCTTTGGCGGCGGACAGATTGAAGAGGGGCGTCCGCCACCTAAAAACTTGGTTTCTTTTCAGTTATGACCGTTCGGTTCACGCGGCGGGGACGAACCCGCGCCAGGCATGAATCAGGCGGCCTTCTCCTGCTTCTCGCGCAGCGCATCGATCGTACGCACGGCCTTGGTCGGCAGGGCGTTGAACAGGTACGCGGCCTTGGACATCGTGGCCTTGATGTCGCCGGCGAACTCGGCGAGCAGCTGCGGGCGGGACTTGAGATCCGCCAGCTTGGTGGCGCCTTCAGCGTCGTAGACGGTGCCATCGGCATAGCCGCCCTTGATGATGAGGGCTTTGTTTTCCTTGGCGAAGTCACGGATGGTCTTCGCAGCCTCGATGAAGTCGCCCTTCACGAAGGTGATGGCGGTCGGGCCGGCGAGAATCTCGTCGAGACCCTCGATGCCCGCTTCCTTGGCGGCGATGCGTGCCAGCGTGTTCTTTGCCACAGTGTAGGAAGTATCGCGGCCTAGCTTTTCACGCAGATCGGAGATCTGCGGAACGGTAAGCCCGCGGTACTCGGTCAGGTAGACCGCGTCAGCATCACGGAACTGAGCCGTAAGCTGAGCGACCACCGCTTCCTTTTCGGGCCTCTTCATGGCGTTCCTTCCTAAGTCGGCCGTTGACCTGAGGTTCGGACGCCCCGCCGGGCAATAAAAAAGCCCTGCGCGCAGGCAGAGCAACATAAGGCCGTTTCCGGCTCACCCGTAAATGGGCTTATATCTCTCAACCTGCGTTGGCTCGGCGTGCCGAACTTCGGAGATGCACTCACGCGCACCTCAACCAACGGTCTGTGGTTTACGAGTGGATAAGTTACGTGGGGTCACGGACAACGCGTCACATGGGCGTGTCGCGTCGTCCATCGTCCGGCCCCGCGGTCGTCTCTCCCTCAGTCGGCTCCGCCGACAGCTCCCTCATCAGAGGGAGCCGGACCCGGCCGCGATCGAGGGAGCCGGACCCGGCCGCGATCACCAATCAGATCGTGGCGGCGTACTGGGCGACGGAGGCGGCGACCTCCTTGAGATAGTCGAGGGAACGGCGCCAGTGGCCGGGCACCTCGATCGAATGGTTCGCATCCGGATACTCGTGCACGTGCGGGGTCAACGCGTTCGCACGCGCCCGGTCATAGAACGGATCGGCGGTGCCGGCGCACACGAGCGGCGCCGGACCGGGATACCGCGACGTGCGCCACCGTTCCAGCTCGGCGTCGCCGCCCGCGAGCGCGGCGGCGTCGCCGTCGACGACCGCGCGCGCGACGCCGACCGCCGGCGCGTCCGGCTCGGCCATGATGTCGTCGCCGACGCGCGGCACCGGGATGACGCGCGCGGACGGGTCGAAGTCCGCGTGATGCAGCACCGGCGTCAACAGCACGAACGGCAGGCCGAACGTCGTGGCGACGTGCGGATAGGTCATCGTCGTGAGCGACTTGCCGATGAGCAGCAGCCGCGGCGGACGCTCCGACGGCGCCGCCTCGGCGCGTACGGAAGCCACCCACCCGTCGATCGCCCCGTTCAATACCGGAATCACCGTCGACAGGTCGTCGGAGGCGTGGGCGACGTTCATGCGGTCGATGCGCCAGCCGTCCTCCACGAGCGCCTGCGCCGACCAGTACAGCAACGGACGGTCGCAGTTGTAGCCGGTGCCCGGCATGAGCAGCACGCGGCCACGCTCCTGCCCCGGATGCACCGTGTTCTTCCTCCACGCGCGAATCGACACCTCTACCGCCGGCTTGCCCATCGCTCCCCCATCATGCGAGACCTATCGTTCCGCCGCCCAGTCTAACCCCGCCGGCCCCGCTCCCGCGCAACGCGCCCGCGATATAATCGGCCACGGCTTTGCCAACCATTCCAAGGAAAGAAGAGAATATGGAGAAGTTCTTCCACCTGAAGGAGAACGGCACGACGGCCTCCACCGAGATCCTGGCCGGTCTGACCACGTTCTTCGCGATGGCGTACATCATCGTCGTCAACCCGCAGATCCTGTCGTCCACGGGCATGCCGTGGGGCGGCGTCTTCCTCGCCACGATCATCGCGGCGATTATCGGCACGCTCGTCATGGGCCTGTTCGCCAACGTGCCGTACGCGCAGGCGGCCGGCATGGGCCTCAACGCGTTCTTCACGTACACCGTCTGCTTCGGCCTCGGATTCACCTGGCAGGAGACGCTGTGCATGGTGTTCCTGTGCGGCCTGATCAACATCCTCATCACCGTCACCAAGATCCGCAAGATGATCATCATGGCGATCCCCGAGCAGCTGCAGCAGGCGATCGGCGGCGGCATCGGCCTGTTCGTCGCCTACGTGGGCATGCTCAACGTCGGCCTCATCACCTTCACGCCGAAGGACACGAAGGCCGCCGGCAAGGGCCTCGCCACCGCCGCAACGCCGGGTCTCGCCACGTTCAACACCCCGGTGCTGTGGGTGTTCCTCATCGGTCTGATCCTCGCCGTCGTGTTCACCGTGATGAAGGTCAAGGGCGGCATGCTGCTCGCCATCGTCATCACCACGATCGTCGGCATCCCGTTCGGCGTGACCAACTTCGGCTCCGCCCAGTCCCTGTCGCAGACGTTCTCCGAGCTGCCGACCACGTTCGGCGCGATCTTCACGCCGCAGGGCTTCCCCGCGCTGTTCTCCGACCCGGCGAGGCTTCCGCTCGTGATCGTCACGATCTTCGCGTTCTCCATGTCCGACACGTTCGACACGCTCGGCACGTTCCTCGGCACCGGCCGCCGCACCGGCATCTTCTCCCTCGAGGACGAGAAGGCGCTGGAGAACGGCTCCGGCTTCTCCTCCAAGATGGACAAGGCCCTGTTCGCCGATTCGATTGCCACCTCCATCGGCGCGATCTGCGGCACCTCGAACACCACCACCTACGTGGAGTCCTCCGCGGGCATCGCGGCGGGCGGCCGCACCGGCCTGACCTCCGTGGTCGTCTCCATCTGCTTCGCGCTGTCCATCTTCCTCGCCCCGGTCATCTCCGCCGTGCCGTCCGCCGCGACCGCCGGCGTGCTCGTCATCGTCGGCTGCATGATGGCCGCGTCCCTCAAGGAAGTGAACTGGACGAACATCGAGGACTCGATCCCCGCGTTCTTCGCCACCGCCTTCATGGCGTTCTCCTACTCGATCTCCTACGGCATCGCCGGCGGCTTCATCATGTACTGCATCGTGAAGACCTGCAAGGGCAAGGCCAAGGACGTCCACCCGATCATCTGGGTCGTGGCCGCGCTGTTCGTCATCGACTTCGTGTGCATGGCGATCCTGTGATCGCGTGATCCTGTGATCCTGTGATCCTGTGATCCTGTGGTGACGGTCGGCTGGTCACGTGGTGGCCGCCGGCTGGTTCATCATGGCGCATGATGACTGGACCCCGCTTCGGCGGGGTCTTTCCATATCCGGAGGACGAATCAGGGAGCTTAGACCAGGCGAATCAAGGCCAAGCATGGACCGGGCGAGACCAAATCGAAACTGTGCCAAGGCTAGGCCGCTGCTGTCCTTTCCCCGGCTGAAACACCCGTTATCAGGTATCTACAGCGCCAAATGGACGGTTCGACCCCCTCGAAACGGGTGTTTGGCACTGTAAAGAGCGGATAACGGGTGTTTGGTACGGAGTCACCGGCGCATATCCGACACCGCTGGCGTCCCTTTCAACACCGCTGGCGTCCCCCTTCAACACCGCTGGCGTCCCCTTTCCCCCGCTCAGCGAAACGAAACGGATATCACAACCCCCATGCGTTTCACCAGAAGATAGAAGCCAACTCAGCGAAACGAAACGGACACGCTGAGCCCCACATGCTTCACTAGGAAGCGCCCCTGCGAAACGAAACGGATGCCTAGCAACACCGACGCGTCGCAGACACCGCTGGCGTGGTGTTCCCCATAGAGGAACGCCACAGAAACGGGAAAGCCCCGCCGCATACACAGGCAATGCATATGTATGCGGCGGGGCTTTCCGATGCAGTGACGGCGATATCCGTCGCGCGATCAGCCGAAGCGGCCGGAGATGTAGCGCTCGGCCTCTTCGTTCTGCGGGTTGTTGAACATCGTGGTGGTGTCCGCGAAGTACTCGAGGTGACCGGGCTCGCCGACGGCCTTCAGGTTGAAGAACGCGGTGAAGTCGGCGATACGGGCGGCCTGCTGCATGTTGTGGGTGACGATGACGATGGTGTAGTCGTCCTTGAGCTCGTTGATCAGATCCTCGACGGCCAGGGTCGAGATCGGGTCGAGGGCGGAGCACGGCTCGTCCATCAGCACGACCTGCGGGTGGACGGCCACGGCGCGGGCGATGCACAGACGCTGCTGCTGGCCGCCGGACAGGCCGATGCCCGGGTTGTCGAGACGGTCCTTGACCTCGTTCCACAGGTTGGCGCCGCGCAGGGCCCACTCGACGAGGTCGTCGGCGTCGGACTTGTTGAGGTGCTTGTTGTTCAGGCGCACGCCGGCGAGCACGTTCTCGCGGATGGACATCGTCGGGAACGGGTTCGGGCGCTGGAAGACCATGCCGACGTCACGGCGGACGGAGACCGGGTCCACGTCCTTGTCGTACAGGTTCTTGCCTTCGAGCAGGACCTCGCCCTCGACGTGGGCGCCGGGGATGAGCTCGTGCATGCGGTCCAGGGTGCGCAGCACGGTGGACTTGCCGCAGCCGGACGGTCCGATGAACGCGGTCACCTTGTTCGGCTCGATGTTGATGTTCACATCCTCCACGGCGAGGAAGTCGCCGTAGTAGATGTTCTCGTGGTTGACGTCAATGCGTTGTCCCATGATGAATTTCCTTTTGGTTGCTTACGATGCGTTACGTTTCGCGGCTCAGCGTCCGGTCTTGACGGCGAAGACCTTGGCGACGAGACGGCCGATGAGGTTGAGGAGCAGCACGATGATGATCAGCACGAGGGCTGCGGCCCAGGCGCGTTCCATCGGGATGGTCGGCACGCAGGCGGCGGTCGCGTGGGCCGGGCAGTTCGCGTTGAGCTTCGAGTACTCCTGGTAGACGAACACCGGCAGGGTGGTCATCTGGCCGGAGAACAGGTTCACGTTGGTGCTGGAGATGTAGCCGGCGGTCATGAGCAGCGGGGCGGTCTCGCCGATCACTCGCGCGATGGCGAGGATGCAGCCGGAGACGATGCCCGGCAGGGCGGTCCTGAGCACGATCTTGGTAATCGTGCGCTGCTTGGTGACGCCGAGGGCCAGCGAGGCCTCGCGCAGGTCGTTCGGGACGATCTTGAGCATCTCCTCGCAGGACTTGACGACGGTCGGCAGCATGAGCAGCGACAGTGCGACGGAGCCTTCGAAGCCGTTGATCGTACCGGGGCCGAACACGATGGTGAACATCGAGAAGGCGAACAGACCGGCGACGATGGACGGGATGCCGCTCATCACGTCGACGAGCAGGGAGATCGTCATGGCGAGCTTGCCGCCGTGCGCGTATTCGACGAGGTACACGGCGCACATGATGCCGATCGGGATGGAGATGACCATGGCGCCGCCGGTGATCTCCAGCGTGCCGATGATCGCGTGGAGCACGCCGCCGTAGCCGCCGGACGGGGTCGGGTTGCCGCCGACCACGCCGGTCATGTTGTAGGACAGGAAGTTGAGATTCAGTCGCTTCAGACCGTTGACGATGGTGGTCCACAGCACGGAAATCAGCGGCAGGCAGGCGATGACGAAGGCCAGGCCGATCAGGCCGGTCATGAAGTAGTCCTTGCGCTTGCGGGCGTTCTCCGAGGAGCGGGTCGGACGGAACTTGTCGAAGTCGATGACGGGCGCGCCGTCGAGGTTCTTCTTCTTGGTCGCGGTTGCTTCAGCCATCAGACGCTCGCTTTCTCGGTGATCTTACGGGCGACGTAGTTGACCACGAACGTGATGAGGAACAGGATCAGACCGGTTCCGATCAGCGTGGAGACGCCCAGATCGTTCGCTTCAGGGTACTGCGCGGCGATGTTCGCGGCGATGGTCTGGTTCTGCGAGGCCTGCAGCAGCTTGATGGAGTAGGTGAGGCCCGGGGACAGGATCATCAACACGGCCATCGTCTCGCCGAGGGCGCGGCCGAGGGCCAGCATGGAGGCGGACACGATGCCGGACTTGCCGAACGGGATCACGGCCAGCTTGATCATCTCCCACTTGGTGGCGCCCAGACCGTAGGCAGCCTCCTGCTGGAGGGTCGGGGTCTGGAGGAAGATGTCGCGCGACATGGAGGTGATGATCGGCAGGACCATCACGGCGAGCACGACGGCCACGGTGGCGACGGTACGCTGCGGGTTGGCGGCGGGGCCTGCGAAGATCGGGATGATGCCGAGGTAGGTGGCCACCCAGTTCCAGAACGGGTAGATGGCCGGCACGAGAATCAGACCGCCCCACAGACCGTAGATGACGGAGGGGATGGCGGCGAGCAGGTCGACCACGTAGCTCAGACCGGTGGCGATCTTCTTCGGCGCGTAGTGCGAGATGAACAGGGCGATGCCAATCGAGACGAAGAAGGCGATCAGCAGGGCGAGGATGGAGACGAGCACGGTGCCGAAGAGCAGCGGAAGCACATAGCCCCAGAAGTTGTTGGTCTTGCCACCGGTGAAGCTCGAGATGGTGGCGCTGTTGGCGGCCTGATCACCGCCGATGAGCGGCCACGCGCGGAAGAAGAGGAAGAGGAACACAGCGGCGAGTACGACGAGGATCAGGATGCCGCAGGCATACGCGATGCCCTTGAACACCTTGTCCGCCGTTTTGCCGCCGGCCGGCTGCATGACCGGTGTGTCTTGCGAACTCACGGATTCTCCTTAGTGGAAATTGGTGCGTGTTGCGAGTGCGTGAGGGCCTTCACGGCACGGTTTTCCGAAACCGGCTGTGAGCCGCAGCCGTTCGCACGACTGCGGCTCACAGATTCGGTGTCTTCAATTAAGCTGTTCGGACCGTGCCGGGCCGCCCGTATGGGCGACCGGGAAGGTCATCACTTGGTCTTGATGGCTTCGATCGACTTGGTGATCTTCTGGGTCAGGCTGGACGGCAGCGGCGCGGAGCCGGCGGCGTCCTGGGCGGCCTTCTGGCCATCGGAGGAGGTGACGTAGGTGAGCCACGCCTTAGCGAACTCACCCTGCTTCGCGTCCTTGTAGGCCGGGCAGGCGATCATGTAGGACACGAGGACGATCGGGTAGGCGCCCTTGGCGGTGGTCTCGTGGTTGATCTTCACGACCACGCGGTTCTCGCCCTTGGCGGAGGAGTCGAGCTCGGAATCCTCGATGACCTTGGAGCCGGCCTCGGCGGAGATCTCGTTGTAGGTGTCGCCGACCTTCACGGCGACGGTGCCGAGCTTGCCGACCTGGGAGAAGTCGGCGTAGCCGATGGTGCCGTCGGCCTGCTGCACGGTGGAGATCACGCCCGAGGTGCCCTTGGCGCCCTGGCCGACGGAGTTCGGCCAGTTCTCGGACAGGTCGTAGCTCCAGTCGTTCGGGGCGGCGTCCTTGAAGTAGGAGACGAAGTTCTGGGTGGTGCCGGACTTATCGGAGCGGTGCACGACGGTGATGTCGGTGTCGGGCAGCTTCAGGTCCTTGTTCTGGTCGGCGATGGCCGGATCGTCCCACTTGGTGATTTTGCCGTCGAAGATCTTGGCGATGGTGGAGGCGTCGAGGTCGATGTGCTTGCCCGCGTCGGAGATGCCCTTGAGGTTGAAGACCACGGCGATCGGGGAGATGTACACCGGGACGTCGAAGGCGGTGCCGGAGGTGCACACGGTCTTGGACTGGGCGACCTCGTCGTCGGACAGGGCCTTGTCGGAGCCGGCCCACGCGGTGGCACCGGTGAGGAAGGTGGAGACGCCCGCGCCGGAGCCGGACGGGTTGTAGGCGATCTTGGCGTCCGGGTTGGTGCCCTGGAAGGCGGCGGTCCAAGCCTCGACGGCGGCCTGCTGGGAGGAGGCGCCGGCGCCGGCGAAGTTGCCGGAGATGGGCTCGGACTTGGTGGTGGAATCAGAGCCACCGTTGGAAGTGGAGGCGGTGTTGTCGCCGCAGGCCGCAAGGCCGGCCAGCATCACGATGCCGGACAGGGCGGCAATGGAGCGAACGAGGATGTTCTTACGCATTGTTTCTTTTCCCTCTATCACTTGCAAGAGGCGATCCGGATGTGGTGTGGAGACGCATTCCGAACCGTCCGTCATTTCTTGACATCTTCAAGACTAGAGGGAGCGACGGCTTTCACCGGCCGAAATCAGTGAACGGACGATGAACAATCCGCAATCAATGCCTACGTCGTTTTCGGGGACTTGCGCGTAGTTTGGCGTTTCCCGGTCTCTCCCCCACCCGCTTCGCGGGAGCCCCCTCGTCAGAGGGGGCCTGAAAGGCGAAGGCCTGCCGAAAGGCAGGCAAAAAGGATCGCGCGTGGCCGCAGGTCACGCGGCCGGCTTGTCGATCTTGTAGCCGAGGCCGCGCACGGTGGTGAGGTACTTGGGGTGGCTCGGGTCCTCTTCGATCTTGGCGCGCACGCGCTTGACGTGCACGTCGAGCGTCTTGGTGTCGCCCACATAGTCGGAGCCCCAGATGCGGTCGATGAGCTGGTGGCGGGTCATGACGCGGCCTTTGTTCTGCAGCAGGTATTCGAGCAGCTCGAACTCCTTGAGCGGGAAGAACACGTTCTCGCCGCGCACGGTGACCTGATGCTGGCCGACCTGCATCGAGATGTCGC
This sequence comes from Bifidobacterium sp. LH_426, assembly GCF_056356875.1. Lineage (NCBI taxonomy): Bacteria > Bacillati > Actinomycetota > Actinomycetes > Bifidobacteriales > Bifidobacteriaceae > Bifidobacterium > Bifidobacterium sp. LH_426. The sequence goes on along the minus strand of NZ_JBKEVB010000011.1, from coordinate 34,784 downwards.
CGCACACGAGCGGCAGGTCGTCGGCGCCGGAGCCGTCGCCCGATCCCGAGGGCTGCTGGTTGCGGCGCATGACGGCGCGGATGCGCGCGAGCAGCTCGCGGAACGAGTACGGCTTGGTCACATAGTCGTCGGCACCGAGCTCGAGCCCGACGACCTTGTCGATCTCGGTGGATTTGGCGGTGAGCATGATGATCGGCACGCAGCTCTGCTCGCGGATGCGGCGGCACAGCGCGGTGCCGTCGATGCCGGGGAGCATGAGGTCGAGCAGTACGAAGTCGATGCCGCCCTTGGTGAACAGTTCGAGCCCCTCTTCGCCGGTCGCGGCGGCGGAGACGTCGTATCCTTCCCGCGTAAGCTGGTACACCAGCGGTTCCCTGTAGGATTCCTCGTCTTCCACGATGAGAATGCGCGTCATGATCACCTTTCCCCTGTTTTGTTACGTGGACAATCCTAGTCGTTCGCCCACGGTTCATCCGCCCCCAATCTCGACTACGTAATAATTACGCGTCGTTTTCATTGTGATTCCCAGTATCATGCGAATCATCAGTACCACCATCATCGCCGACTACGTTTTTCCGGGCGTCCGTTCCCCGATCATCTGCAACGTCCGCGGCACCGGCGGCCCCGGCGGTGTCCGTAGCGTCCGTAGCGTCCGCACCGTCCGTGGCCGGACCGGCGAGCGGCGTCTGGTCCGCGTCGAGCGGCAGCTCGATGGTGAACGTGGACCCCTCCCCCTCATGCGACCACACGGACACGGTGCCGCCGCAGTCGGCGACGCAATGCTTGACGATGGCGAGGCCGAGACCGGTGCCGCCGGTCGCGCGCGAGCGCGCCGGATCGACCCGGTAGAAGCGCTCGAAGATGCGGTCGATGGATTCCGCCGGGATGCCGATGCCCTGGTCGATGACGCGGATGCGCACCTTGCCGTCGCGCGCGCCCACGGCGATGCGCACGGTCGTGTGTTCGGGCGAATAGTGGATCGCGTTCTCGACGAGGTTCTTCACGGCGGTGGTGATCGAGTCCTCGTCGCAGGAGACGATCGCGTCCCTCTCCCCCGGTCCGGGCGCGTCGGCCGGCACCTGCACGCCGTCATAGTGCAGTTCGAGCGCGATGTGGCGTCCGTCCGCCTGCACCTGGTTCTCGGCGATGGCCTTGCGCGCGACGGCGAGCACGCCGAGACGCTTCGGGTCGAGCACGCCGGCCGCGTCCTGCGCCTTCTGCAGGTCGATGAGACGGTGGACGAGTTCGGTCAGTCGCGTCGATTCCTTGGAGACGCGTCCGGCGAAGTAGCGCACGGCGTCCGGATCGTCGGCGGCGTCGCCGATCGTCTCGGCGAGCAGTGAGATGGCGCCGGCGGGCGTCTTCAGTTCATGTGAGACGTTCGTCATGAAGTCGCGTCGCATCGCCTCGAACCGGCGCTGCTCGCTCATGTCGCTGATGAGGACCGCGTACAGGTCGTCGCCGATCGCGCTCACGCGCACCCTGAGATAGCGGATGTTCGACGGCATCGCCTTGCCCGCCTCGACGCCGCGCCCGGAATCGCCGTTCACGCCGGCGAGCGTGTGCACGCCCTCGACGGGCAGTTCGATCTCGCGTTCGCGCGTCTTGCCGTCCGCGGCGACGCGCGCGAGGATGCCGAGCGCGTCGTCGTCCGAAAGATGACGCGACTCGTTCATCCCGAATTCGGCGGCGTCCTTCGTCATGTAGCGGACGATGCCTTCGCCGTCGACGAGAATCACCGCTTCGGGAATCGCCGCGACGAACGCCTCCTCCCGCGCGCGCACCGACGGTTCGCCGCCGAACAGCACGTCGTCGGGGTCGACCGGGGCGGCGACGTGCGGGCGCGACTCGCGCCCCACGCGCTCGCCCCGCTCCATGCCGTCGCGGTAGGCGGCGATCGCCGCGACGAGCGCGACGACGACCAGAACGAGCACCTGCCACCAGACCATGTTCCACCTCACTGACGGGAGGCCGGCGGCGCGCGACGGGACGTCGACGCGACGGCCGGCCGAAAACGTTTGCCCCTCCAGACTAGCGGGAGAACACGTAGGATTCACGCAGGACTACGTAAGTTCAGCGGATGTTCATTTTTTCCGGCGAAAAACGGACGTCCGCGGGACGTGGGCTCACATGCGCCTGAGGATGTCGACGGCGAGCGCGGCGGCGGTGTCCGCGTACTCGCTGATGTCGAACTCCTTGAAGACCTCGTAATCGGTGTCCGCGTTGTCGGACAGGGCGCGGATGACGAGCGCGGGCACGTCGTTGCGCGCGGCGACCTGCGCGACCGCCGCGCCCTCCATCTCGACCGCGTCGGCGCCCGTGTCGTGGATGACGCGGCTCACCTGCTCGGGCGAGTCGACGAAGTAGTTGCCGGAGGCGATGATGCCGGTGATGTGCTTCGTGCCGGCCGCGTCGAGCGCCTCGTCGGCGATGTGGAGCAGGTGGTCGTCGGAGTGGAATTCGGTGACGGGCTCGTCCGGCGTGCCGGGCTTCCACTGGCCGACGAGACGCATGTCGGTGTCGAGGAAGCGCAGCGTGCCGCCGAGCACGACGTCGTTGACGTGCAGTTCGCGGTTGAGGTTGCCGGCGATGCCGGAGAAGACGACGGCGTCCGGCGCGTACGTGCTGATGAGATGCTGCGTGGTCGCGGCGGCCGCGACGAGTCCCATGCCGCCCACGGTGGCGACGACGGTGAGGTCCTCGCCCTTGTTCGTGGCGATTGTGCCGCGCACGACGTCGAGGCTGGCGGCGTGGTCGTGCTCGACGTGCTCGAGGGCGGCGGCGATGAGCGCCACCTCCTCGTCCAGCGCGCCGATGATCGCGATGGTCCTGGTGGATACCGCCGCGGCGGACGCGATATGCTTGCCGGTCATACGAAATCTCCCCTATGCTCGATGTGCGTTTCCGCAACCGAGCATAGGGGAGATTATGGTCAGATCTCTCTCCGCGCCCCCTTCAGGGGGAGCCGGCGGCGAAGCCGACTGAGGGGGTGTGGATCGGATGGGCTCAGGCCTCGTAGTCCTTGTCCTTGCTCTCCTTGATGAGGAACAGGGCGACGAGCGCGAGGGCGGCCATGATGGCCATGTACCAGCCGACGGACACGACGGAGCCGGTCGACTGCACCAGGGCGGTGGCGATGGACGGGGCGAACGCGCCGCCGAGGATGGCCGCGAGGTTGTAGCTCAGGCCCGCGCCGGAGTAGCGCACGTTGGTCGGGAAGAGCTCCGGCAGGTAGGCGCCGCACGGTCCGAACAGGCAGCCCATGAGCGCGAAGCCGACGCACAGGAACACCATGACGGTGACGACGTTGTGCTGCAGCAGATGCATCGCGAACAGCGAGAAGACGAACGTCAGGGCGGTGGTGGTGATGAGCACCTTCTTGCGGCCGATGCGGTCGGAGTAGACGCAGGAGATGAGGATGAAGATCGCGAAGAAGACCACGGAGGTCATCTGCATGGCGAGGTACTCGTTCTGCGTGAACGCCGGCTGCATGACCTTGACGCCGTAGCTCAGCGACCAGGTGCCGAGCACGTAGAACAGCGTGTAGGTGATGCCCATGGCGAAGGTGCCGAGAAGGACTTCCTTCCAGTACGGCACGAGCGAGCGCAGCGGGTGCTTGACGACGCGGTCGTTGGCGACGGCCTTGCGGAAGATCGGGGTCTCGGTCATGCGCAGACGCACATACAGGCCGATGGCGACGAGCACGGCGGAGCACAGGAACGGGACACGCCAGCCCCAGGCCTGCATCGTCTCCGGGCCGAGCGTGGAGTCGAGCAGCAGGTTCAGGCCGTAGGCGCAGAAGAAGCCGATCGGGGCGCCGAGGTTCGGGAACGAGCCGTACAGGGCGCGCTTGTGGGCCGGGGCGTTCTCGGTGGCGACGAGGGCGGCGCCGGACCATTCGCCGGCGAGGCCGACGCCCTGGCAGGCGCGGCAGATGCACAGGATGATGATGGCGAGCACGCCCAACTGGTCGTAGCTGGGCAGGCAGCCGACGAGGAACGTGGAGATGCCCATCGTCATCAGCGCGACGACGAGCGTGGTCTTGCGGCCGATCTTGTCGCCGAAGTGGCCGAACAGCATGGAGCCGAACGGGCGGGCGAGGAAGGACACGGCGAACGTGAGGAACGCGAGCATGGTGCCGATGGCCGGGTTGGCCTTGGTGGCGGCCGGGAAGAAGATCGCGCCGAAGTAGCTGGCGGACGCGATGGAATAGCAGTAGTTGTCGTAGAACTCGATGGCGGTGCCCACCATCGATGCGGCGATGATCTCGGGAACGGAGTCCTTCTTCGCCGAGGTTGCCGTGGATGCGACTGCGGTTGCGGACATGATGTGATGTAACCCCTCTTGAATGAATCTCTCGGATTCATCCCCGCGGGCCATGCGCGGTATGCGTCGCGCCGCGGGGAATCGGCAGGGTGCGCGGAGCGCGGGCTGGCGGCTTGTGGCTGCAGCGGCGTCCGCACACCGCTGTGCTGCCTATTGGTCTACTCGCCGTCCGGACCCCGCGGTGAGACTGCTCACATTGTGGACCACGTTCCATGTATTTTGGCTACCCCTCGGCATCACCAAGCTTCGGCTCCCCCTGACAGGGGAGCCGGCTCGATCGTGTACGAGAACCGGTTCGGCTCCCCTTGACAGGGGAGCTGGCGGCCGCAGGCCGACTGAGGGGTAGACCCCGGCCCCCCTCACCGCCAGCGGCGCGTGGCGACCGCTTCGGCGAGTTCACGCAGCAGCGTCTCCGTATCCTCCCAGCTCAGGCACTTGTCGGTGATCGACTTGCCGTAGACGAGCTGGTCGAGCGGCGCGGCCGGCTGGTTGCCGCCTTCGATGAAGCTCTCCATCATCACGCCGGTGATGCCCTGCTCCCCCGCGGCGATGCGCGCGGCGATCTCGCGCACCACCTGCGCCTGGCGATGCTCGTCCTTGCCGGAGTTGCCGTGCGAGCAGTCGACGATCACGCCGTGCGCGGCGGCGGAGTCGGCGGGCATGCGTGTGCGGATCGTCTCCAACGCGGCGGCGATGTCCTCGCGCGAGTAGTTCGGACCGGAACTCGCGCCACGCAGCACGACGTGGCAGTCGGGATTGCCGAGCGTCTTGACGACGGCGGCGCGGCCCAGATGGTCGATGCCGAAGAACGTGTGCTGCTGCGCGGCCGCGAAGCAGGAGTCGGACGCGGCCTTGACCGAGCCGTCGGTCGCGTTCTTGAAGCCGATCGGCATCGAAAGCCCGCTCGCGAGCTGGCGGTGCACCTGGCTTTCGGTGTTGCGCGCGCCGATCGCGCCCCAGCTGACCGCGTCGGCGATGAACTGCGGGCTGGTCGGCTCGAGGAATTCGGTGGCGGCGGCGAGGCCCTCGCCGAGCACGCCGAGCAGCGTCCTGCGCGCGAGCAGCAGGCCCTTGCGGATGTTGCACGAGCCGTCGATGTCCGGATCGTTGATGAGGCCCTTCCAGCCGACGGTGGTGCGCGGCTTCTCGAAGTACACGCGCATGACGATGAGCAGCTGGCCGTCGAGCTCGTCCTTGAGCTTGGCGAGACGACGCGCGTAGTCGAGCGCCGCCGCCGGATCGTGCACCGAACACGGGCCGACGACGACGAGCAGACGGTCATCCTGCCCGTACAGGCAGGCGCGGATCTCGTCACGCGAATAGGCGACGATCTCCTGTGCCTCGGGGCCGAGCGGTAGGTCGGCGAGTACCTGGGCCGGGGTGGGCAGCACCTCGAACTCCAGCACGCGCCGGTTCACGATGCGGCTGACGCCGACCTGGTCCTCCCAGCGCGGCACGTCCGTGGCGACGAGCGGGTTCTTGCCCGCATCCATCGCCTCGCGGATGGCCTTCAGATCCTCCGGCTTGTTGAGTGGCTGCTGTTGCTGCATGACGATCGCTTCTCCCTTGGCTCACATATCCAGTGCCCAAGGATAGCGGATATCGCCCGCGGCGGGAGAGTGCGGCGGATGGGTTCAGCGGGAGGCGCGACGGGCGGCGACCGCGTCGGCGAGCGTATGCAGCAGCTCCTCGGTGCGGTCCCACGGCACGCAGGAGTCGGTCACCGACTGGCCGTAGACGAGCTGGTCGAGCGGCGCCGGCTTCTGATGGCCGGCGCCGAGGAAGCTCTCCATCATCACGCCGAGGATGCCCGGTTCGCCTTCGGCGACGCGCTGCGCGATCTCCTCGACGACCTCGGCCTCGCGCACCTCGTCCTTGCCGCAGTTGCCGTGCGCCGCGTCGATGACGAGACCATGCTCGCTCGGACCCGACGCCTTCGACTTCCTCAGGTCCTCCAGCGCCTGGGCGACGGACGCCTTGTCGTAGTTGGGGCCGTGGTTCGAGCCGCGCAGCACGAGATGGCAGTCCGGGTTGCCCTTCGTCTCCGCCGAGATGACGCGGCCGTCCAGATTGATCGACAGGAAATGATGTTCGAACGCGGCCGCATAGCAGGAGTCGGCGGCCGGCTTGATCGAGCCGTCGGTCGCGTTCTTGAAGCCCACCGGCATCGACAGGCCGGAGGCGAGCTCGCGGTGCACCTGTGATTCGGTGTTGCGCGCGCCGATCGCGCCCCAGCTGATCAGGTCGCAGATGTACTGCGGGGTGATCGGGTCCAGCCATTCGGTCGCGGTGGGAAGGCCCAGGTTGAGCACGTCGGTGAGCACCTTGCGCGCCAGCCACATGCCCTTGCGGATGTTGAACCGGCCGTCGAGGTCCGGGTCGTTGATGAGGCCCTTCCAGCCGATTGTGGTGCGCGGCTTCTCGAAGTACACGCGCATGACGATGAGCAGGCGGTCGTTGAGCTCGCGGTTCACGGCGGCGAGCTTCTCCGCGTACTCGTGCGCGGCCTTCGGATCGTGGATCGAGCAAGGGCCAACGATGACGAGCAGACGGTCGTCGCGGCCGTGCAGGACGTCGCGGATCTGCTGGCGGGAGGTGAGCACCAGCTCGCTCATCTCGTCGGTGAGCGGCAGCTCCCTCAGGAACGCGCGCGGCGCGGGAATCGGGTCGAGCTGGCGGATGTTGACGTCGACGGTCTCGGGAAAGACGGCCTGCTCCCCCAAACGACGCGCGTCCTCGGAACTGTCCGGACCACGAAGTGCTGCCATGCCGACTCTCCTTTCTTGACCATGAGTCATTCGATATATGCGCATGCGACATGCGATGCGCGATACGCGCCGCACCGTGCGGCGACCACTTCACTGTAGTGTGCCGTGCCCGAAATGCGAAACCGGCCGGCCGTTTCGTGGAACGGCCGGCCGGAATCGGCGGGTTATCGGGCTCCCCCTGACGGGACCTCGCCGTGAAGCGAACGCCGGAGGCGTTTGTAGGCGATGTGCGAGCCGACAGGCGAGCTGATGTGAGGCCAGCTGCCATCGCCTCCCTCTGACGAGGGAGGTGTCATCGCGAAGCGATGACGGAGGGAGAGAGGAAGAGCGGCCGCAGGCCGCGGGAAAATCGCATCGGCCGAAGGCCGATTCCGTTCTTCTGCGGCCTGCGGCCGCGGTCTCTCCCCCACCCGGCTCCGCCGGGAGCCCCCTCGTCAGAGGGGGCCGAGTTTCTCACGCGAGTGCGCCCTGCAATTATTGACTGCCTTCGGCAGACTCAGATCTGCCTTCGCCGTTCCCCGCGGTCTCACGACCGCGGGCCATGCCTACGAACAGCCCACCGGGCTGTTCGCTATACGGCATGTCGGCTCAGGCGCGCTTGCCTTTCAGGCAAGCGCGCCCATCGGATCCCATGCGGGCAGGGAGATGGCGTCTTCTTCGAGGGCCTTGAGGTACTCCTCGGGCAGGAGCGCCTTGGGGACGGCGACCTCGTAGACGTACTCGGTGAACCAATCGTCGCTCATCGTGAAGTAGCCCTTGTCGGCGATCTTCGTGCCCCAGGAGTTCTCGACGCGCCAGCGGCGGGTGGCGCCGTCCTCGGCGACGTCCACGCCGGCGAACGCCATCGCGTGATTCATCGCGGAGTCGGCGAAGCGCACGCGCTCCTCCTTGTCGAGGTCGAAGTCGAAGTCGTAGATCGAACCGTACTCGAACAGGTCGGTGGCCCACGCGCCGGACTCGCGGTCCATGAACGGGTGGCAGTCGGCGCCGAACCACACCGGGATGCCCTGCTCGACGAGGATCTTCTTCACGCAGTCCTTCATGAACTGGTTCGGCACGTTGAGGTATTCGGTGGCGTCGCCGCCGGCCACGTTGCCGAGGTGCTCGATGGCGATCTTGCGGCCCTTCGGGTGCTCCTTGCGCGGATCGTCGACGAGGCAGACGTAGCTCTCCAAATCGGCGGAGCCCACGTACTTCTTCCAGAACTCCTGCGGCGTGATCTCGCCGTCGCGGTGGAACTCGCCGTCGGCGTCGGTCCACTCCCAATCGAAGGAGACCGGCGGCTCGCCCAGGTGGATGGTGAGGATGCGGTGGCCGGCGGCGCGGGCCTCGGTGATGACCTCGTCGATGCGGGCGTCCTCGCCGGCGGCCTCGGCGGCGAACATGCGGGCGACGGCGGTGTGCAGCATGTGGCGCAGCTGCGTGTTCATCGCGCCCGTGTTCTTCGAGGAGGCGGTCTCCGGGTAGAGGTCCTTCGGCACGGCACCGTACTTCTTGTAGACGTTCATCGCCATCGTCCACTGGCCGCCGTCGCCCATCACGTCGGCGAGCAGATGCTGGACAAGACGGGAGTCGGCGGGCTCGCCGGCGCGCACGAGGGCGGCCACGTCCTGCAGGAAGTAGTTGACGCGCTCGAGCTTGTCGTAGTACATCGCGTAGTTCTGGGAGAACTCGAACTCCTTGACGTTCAGGTTCTTCTTCGCGACGAAGCGGGCCACGTTCAGGGAGCTGAACAGCCAGCAGCGGCCGGAGCGGTCCTGGTGGGTGGCCTCGCCGTTGTCCACGACGGTGGAGAAGCGGCGCTGCAGCAGGCGCGCGCGATCGTAGTTCTTGGCAACGGTGTCGATGCCGGCGGCGGTCACCGCGTTCATCGCCATACGGTTGGTGCCGTCGGCGTCGAACTCCTCACGCAGGGTGTCCAACGCGTCGGTGCTCAACGGCTGCAGTTCAGTCATGTCCGATTATCTCCTTGATTTCCTTGTGGGCGGATAACAACCGGGACCAGCTTACTCGACGTATGGCGATGACGGAAACACGGGAGCCCCTGCATGCCGACCGGACTGGTCGGCATGCAGGGGCTCCTATCGCCGTCTGCCGGTACCGCCGCTACTGCTGCTGCCCGGCGCCCTGCGCGTCCTGCGCGGCCGGCTGCTGCTGGTCGCCGGCGTCGCCGTCGGTGATCTCCGGGATGTCGTCGACCTCATCGGCACCGGCGGCGTTCCCGGCCGGGGCGTCGGCGGGCGCGGCGTCGCCGTCGGCCTGCTGGCCGTCGGCCACGGCGTTGTTCACCGGCACGTCCGGAGCGGCGGCCTGGTCGTTGAGGAATCCGGAGAACACGTTGGTGAACATGGAGCGCAGCTCGGTGACGCGCTGCGTGATCTGCGCCTCGCGCTGCTGCAGCTCCTTGATGTTCTTCTTGAGGCCGTCGAGCTCGACCTGCGCGGCGGTGCGGCGCTCCTCGATCTGGGTCTCGGCCTCCTCGCCGGCCTTCTTGAGGATGGCGGCGGCCTGGGCGTCCGCGTCGGAACGCTTGGCGGCGGCGTAGGAGTCGGCTTCCTCGCGCACGGTCTTGGCCTGGCTGATGAGCTTGTCGGCCTCGTCCTTGGCGGCGGTGCGGCGCTCCTCGAGGCTGTCGAGCAGCTCGCTGACCTTCTTGGTGGCCTCCTCCTGCTGGGCGGCGATGTCGGTGCGGATCTGCTCGACCTCGGCGTTCACCTGGCTCATGGTCTTCGTGCGGTGCACTTCGGCGTCGTCGGTGATCTCCTGCGCCTTCGACTTGGCCTCGTCGGTGATCTCACCGGCCTTGCGCTGGGCGTCGGTCATCATCTTGGAGACCTGCTCGCGCACGTCGGCGAGCTTCTTGTTCGCCTCGGCGAGCGCCGCCTCGATCTGGTCGTTCGCCTCGGACTTGAGACGGGAGAGCTCCTCGTTGGTGCTCTTGCGCTGGGCGGCGATCTGCGCGGTGGCGGTGGCCTTGAGGTCCGACAGCTCGCGCTCCTGCGAGGCACGCTCGGAGGCGAGCTTCTTGTTGTGCTCCTCACGGGAGTTGCGCAGTTCGAGTTCGACGGTCTGGCGCTGTTCGGTGACGTTCTTCGCGGTCTCGGCACGCAGCTGGGCGACGTCGTTGCGGGCGGTGGTGGTGATGGTCTCGGCCTCGTTGTTGGCCTGGTCGAGGATCGAGGAGGCCTTCTGGTTGGCGTCGCCGACGATGTGCTGGGCGTCGAGCTTGGCGTTGTTGATGAGCGTCTGGGCCTGGGCCTGGGCGGCCTTGCGCGTGGTGGAGGCGTCGGCCTTGGCGCGTTCGAGCAGTTCGGAGCAGGTCTGTTCGGCGGAGGCGAGCATCTGCTGCGCGTTGGCGCCGAGCGAGGCGAAGCTGTTCTTGGTGGGCTTGCGCTTCTTCTCCTCCTCCAGCTGCGCCTGCAGCTGCAGGATGCGGTCGTCGTCGGCCGCGATCTGCTCGCGCATGCCGGCGAGGGTGCGCTGCGCCTGACGCACGCGCTCCTGCGCGGCGGCGAAGGCCTCGTCCACCTTGTCCTTGTCGTAACCCCTCAACACGATCGGGAACTGATCCATGTCTGATCCTTTCGGCTCCATCACGTCGCTCTACCCTTGCCCTACGGGCATATCGAGCAAAATCGTATCCCATCGCGGCTGGGAACAGGCTGAACACGTCCGTAATGCACACAGCATCATCCATTTTCGTTCGATGCCGGCGCGTCACGCAACCGCGCACGTCACGCACGCACGCACCACACGCACGCACCATGCGCACGTCACGCGATGAGGATCTCCTTGGAACTGGGCCGGCGGTAGTAGCGCACCGTCTCGCGCACCACGTCGCCGCCGGCGGCGACGAGCTGGCGCAGCGGCAGGCCATGCTGCGGGTGGGGCGACTCGTTGACGAGCGGGAAGCTCACGAATCCGGCGAGCACGCGCTCCTGCCCGTGCGCCCAGTTGAGCAGGTTGTAGAACAGCGAATTGCACACGAACGTGCCAGCGTCGGAGCTCAACGTCGCGGGGATGCCGTCGTGCGCGAAATCGGCGATGATCGCGCGCAGCGGCAGTCGCGTCCAGTAGGCGGCGGGACCGTCTGGATCGATCGGCCTGCGCCGCGGCGCCACGTTGTCGGCGTCCGGCTTGGCGGCGTCCATGAGATTGGTCGCGCAACGTTCCATCATCACGCCGCGTGCCGCGTGCTTGAGCCCGGTGGCGATGACGATGTTCGGCTTCGCCTCCTCGATGGCGGCGAGCAGCGTGGGCCACGCCTTGGCGAAGCTGACGGGCAGGCTCACCGCGCGGATGCTGAGTTCCACGTCGTCGAGCCCGTCGACGCCGCGTTCGGCGAGCAGTTTCGGAACCTCGTAGGACGGGTTGACGCGGACGTCGTCATAGTGGTCGAAGCCGGAGATCACGACACTGAGCTGTTGCATGGCACCCAGTGTACCCGTCCGCGGCCGGCCGGTCGCGCACGCGCACCGCCGCCGCGACGCCGCGACGCGCGACGCGCGCTCAGCGGCGGTGCATCTGGGCGGCGGCGCCGGCGAACATGGCGTGCATGCGCGCCTTCGCCTCCTCGCGCGTCATGTGGTGCGTGAGGTCGGCGGCGATGCGCTCGGCGACGGGGATGTCGGCGAGCGTCGTGATCTTGAGGTTCGTCTCGCTGCCGGCGACGATCGCGACCGGCTCGTCGGGCATGTAGTCGACGACGACGCGCGTGTCGTCGGTCGGATGGAAGTCCGGGTCGGCGGCGGCCAGCTCGTAGGCGTGGCGGATCGTCGCGAAACGGAACGACTGCGGCGTCTGCGCGCGGTACGTGTCCGGACGGTCCGGCACGCTCGCGACGACCTTGCGGTCGCCGAGGTCGCGCGTGAGCAGCACGGTGTCGGTGGACGCGAACGCGACGGTCGCGGCGCGGAACTCGTCGAGCGCGTCGATCGAGCCGTCGATCGACTCCTGCGAGACGAACGGGCGCACCGCGTCGTGGATGAGGATCTTCGCCTCGTCGGGGATGCCGGCCGCGGCGAGCATGTCGAGCGCGGCGGCCGTGCTGTCGACGCGCTCCTCGCCGCCGTCGATGACGACGCGCACCTTGCCGTAGGCGGCCTCGCCGATGAGCCGCTCCACCTCGCCGCGCACCTTCGGGTTGACGACGACGACGATGTCGGTGACGCGCGCGCACCGCTCGAACGCCTCGATGCTCCAGCACACGATCGGCTTGCCGCCGACGGAGACGAGCTGCTTGGGGTTGTCGGGGTCGAATCGCGTGCCGAATCCGGCGGCGAGCACCACCGCCACGACGGGCGCGGGCTGGTTCATATTCTCTCTCTCAGTCATAATGCCTCCACCGTAGAACGCGCCCCGGCACGGTGACGGAAATCACACGCGCATCTGCACGGAATATCCGCCGGACGCGGGGCGCGGGGCGTTATGCGGGACGACGGCTCAGTGGCGCACGATGAGCGCGAGGAGACGGCCCTCGTGACGCTTGCCAGCCTTCGCGGCGCGGCGATGCGAGTACCACAGCGGATTCTCGAGCGTGCACATGCTGTGGCGGATGGCCGCGATGCGCGCGGACAACTCGGTCGGACCTTCGCCGTCGGCGCGGCACAGTTCGGCGAGTTCGGCGTCCTCCTCCAGGTATTCGGTGGCGGCGTGGATGCGCGGCATCGAATCGACGATGCGGTGCACGCCGGCGAACGCGAGGTCGATGCGCGCGGCCTCGGCGATGTCGATGCCGGCGCCGCCGAAGCGCGTCGCGGTCTTGGTGAGCGGGAAACGCTTGACGAACGTGTCGGCGATCTCGTCGCCCACCTCGTAGCAGTCACCGCAGATGCACGGGCCGAGCGTGGCGACGATGTTCTCCGGTTTCGCGCCCTTGGCGGCCATCAGGTCGACGGTCGACTGGATGACGCCGCGTTCGAGGCCGCGACGGCCGCAGTGGGCGGCACCGATCACACCGCTCACGGGGTCGGCGAACAGCACGGGCAGGCAGTCGGCGGCGAACATGCCGAGCGCGACGCCGGTCTGTGCGGTGACCTGGCCGTCGGCCTCGACGACGTGCGGCGCGGCATCGGCCGCTGCGGCGGACGGCTCGGTCGGCGTGGTCGGTTCGGTCGGCTCGCCGGTCGCTTCGGCGGCGGCCTCGCCGGTGCGTGTGCCGGAGACGTCGAAGCCGAACGGCGTGTTGATCTCGAACGCCTCATCCACGTCGACGGCCTTGCCGGAGTGGACCTGCGAGACGAGCGAGAGGCGTGCGCCGACCGCCTCGGCGAGCGCGATGCGGTTCGAAAGGACGGCCTCCGGGTCGTCGCCGGACTTGCCGCCGAGGTTGAGGTTGCCGAAGTCGCCGGTCGAGAGTCCCCCGAGGCGCGTCGTGTAGACGACGGTCACGCCGGGCGCGAGCGCGATCGGGATGGTGACGGGGATGGGGCGGCCCGCCTTGTCGGTGGAGCTGATCTGGTTCGAGTCGAGGATCGTCTCGTCGATTTCACTCATGATGGTGTCTCCTTGGGGTGGGTACCCCTCGCAGGCGGGTCCGCTGTCGATTTCCCCGGTTTTCGGGATCGGACTTCGTTGCGAGGGGTGCATGGTCATTCGGCCTTCAGCGTGGGTTTCTTCGTGCGCGAGCGGATGGCCGCGTTCTCGGGCACCTCGTGCGGGCATGGCAGCGAGAACACGTGCGCCGGGTTGTTGATCGCGGCGACGGGCACGCCGTCCGCGTCCTCGAGCCCGGTGCCGGGCACCGTGTAGGCGAGCGGGGCCTCGCCGGGCAGCAGGAATTCGACCTCCTGGCCGGGTTCGATCTTGTTGCGGCTCATGATGGTCGCGCGGCCGCCGCGTTCCGGGCTCCACGAGAGCACTTCGCCGACGACCATCCACGCGCGGAAGTAGGCGGAGCGGTTGGTGTTCTGCGTCACCTTGCGCTCCGGATAGTAGAAGCCGGTGGAGTAGTCGCGGTGGGCCACCTTGTCGGGTTCGTCGAGCAGCCAGCCGGGCAGTTCGACGTGCGGCGCGGGGCGGCATTTCGCGTGGTGCCAGCCTTCGGGCAGCACCTCCTCGCGCGTGTTCGACTTGCGGCGGGCGGAACGGGCCTTGTAGCTCAGCTGGTCGAGCTGCGCGCCGCCGGCGGAGCGGGCGGCCGCGTCCTCGGTCCTGGACGGCGCGACGGCGGAGGCGGGGGCGTCTTCGGAGTCGCCTTCGACCGGCGGCTCGCCGGGAACGCCGGCGAACGCGCGGTCGGCGTTCTTCTCGATCGCGTCGTCGGCGGTGCTCGCGAAATCAGGGTCGCCGGGGCGGATCACGCGGTCGCGGAACGGCTTGACGACGTCGCCGTCCGCGGTCTCGAAGCCGCGCTGAACCATGTATTCGTTGACGGCGGTCTTGTACGCGTTGGTCATCGCGGCGATGTAGTACGCGGATTTCGAACGGCCTTCGATCTTGAGGCTGGTGGCGCCGGAGTCGATCAGGTCGTCGATGTGGTCGAGCATGCACATGTCCTGCGAGTTGAACAGGTACGCGCCCTCCTCGGTCTGTTCGATCGGGAAGTACTGGCCGGGACGCTTCTCCTCGACGATCGAGTACTTCCAGCGGCAGGGCTGCGCGCACTCGCCGTGGTTGCCGTCGCGGCCGGTCAGGTAGTTGGAGAACAGACAGCGGCCGGAGAACGCCATGCACATCGCGCCGTGCACGAAGCATTCGATGTCCATGTCGTCGGGGATGCGCGCGCGGATGTCGCGCACGGCCTGCAGGTCCATCTCGCGGGCGAGCACGACGCGGCGCGCGCCGAACTCGTAGAGCGCCTGCGCGGCGCCGTAGTTGGTGACGCCGGCCTGGGTGGAGACGTGCAGCTCGACGTCGGGGGCGATCTGGTGGGCCATCATCATCACGCCGATGTCGGTGACGATCATCGCGTCGATGCCGGTGCCCTTCAACTGGCCGATGTAGTCGCGCATCGCCTCGACCTCGGCGTTGCGGGGCAGCACGTTGAGCGTCACGTAGACGCGGCTGCCGCGCTCGTGCGCGTAGCGAGCGCCCTCCTCGAAGTCCTCGAGGCTGAGGTTCCTGGGGGCGCTGCGCATGCCGAACGCCTTGCCGCCGCAGTAGACGGCGTCCGCGCCGTAGTCGACGGCGGTCTTGAGTCCGCGCAGGTTGCCGGCCGGGGCGAGCACTTCGGGCTTGCGGCGCATGCGCAGGGGGTTGTTGCCATTCGTATTCATCACCCCAACAGTGTAGCGGCCCGCGGGGAGACGAATCGGGGCGGGCGCGGGGCGGCGTCAGAGGACGGCGAGGGCGAAGTCGACGAGGAGTTTGACGCCGTAGAGGGCGATGACGCCGCCGCACACGCGGTTGAGCACGTCGATGATCCTCGGGCTGAACTTGTGGGCGAACGCGTTGACGACGA
Source organism: Bifidobacterium sp. LH_426 (assembly GCF_056356875.1). Taxonomy (NCBI): domain Bacteria; kingdom Bacillati; phylum Actinomycetota; class Actinomycetes; order Bifidobacteriales; family Bifidobacteriaceae; genus Bifidobacterium; species Bifidobacterium sp. LH_426. The sequence goes on along the minus strand of NZ_JBKEVB010000011.1, from coordinate 19,289 downwards.
GCGTGACGCCGAGGAACCACAGCACGGAGGCGGTCTCCACGCCGGTGATGAACGGGGTGGTCTGCCCGGCGTGCAACGTGGCGGCGAACGCGCCGAGCATCAGCGTGCCGTCGATGATGGCCTGCGGGTTGAACCAGGTGACCGCGCAGGCGGTGCCGATCGTGTCGATGAGTCCGCGTGCGCCGAGACGGGCGGCGGGATGGGCGGTCTCCGGACGGTCCGCGGCGGGAGCGGATGAGCGGCCTGCGGCCGGACCACCCTCACCCGCTTCGCGGGAGCTCCCGCCGGCGGGAGCGGAGACGGCGGTGCGTTCGGTAGTGCGACGCTTGGGGAGGACGAGGCCGAGGCCGATGCGGATGACGACGAGCCCGCCGAGACCGAGCACGATGTTCTCCAGCCACGGGTGCGCCTGCATGAGCGCGCCCACGCCGAAGAAGCAGGACAGGCTCAGCGCCATGTCGAAGCAGATGACGATGAGCGCGGTGATGAGCGCGTTGCGGCGCGTGCGCGTCAACGCCGAATTGATGACGAACAGGTTCTGCATGCCGATCGGCGCGATGTACGCCAATCCCATCGTGAGCCCTTGAATATACAGTCCCATCCTCGTTCCTCGTTCCCTCGGCCGGCACCCGCGTCACGCGCGGTTCCACCCGTCCCTCGGCTCCCCTTGTCAGGGGAGCTGGCGGCCGCAGGCCGTCTGAGGGGTAGTCACGGCAGCCCCTCAACCGGCTTTTTGGTTTTGGCTGGGCAATCCACACCCAGCCAAAACTAGCCAAACACAGTTCAGCCAACCAGCCATATGCGAATCACATGCCATGCAATCCGCATCATTCCAATGCCGTTGCCATATCCTACGCAACCGATTACACTTGGCAACCAGCCAAGGCAAGCATTTACCACCCAACCAAACACCCCCTCAGCCGGCCTGCGGCCGCCAGCTCCCCCTGAAGGGGGCGCGGAATCCGCCTCCCCCACCGGCCCACGGCCGGGGTCTCTCCCTCCGTCATCGCTGCGCGATGCCACCTCCCTCGTCAGAGGGGAGGCAAAGCGGAACATCCACACCCGACAAGCCACCAAGGAGCCGCATATGCCGCGTACCACGCCGCTCGACATCGACTGGGCCCCGGACCGCACGAGTCCCACGCCCGTCACCGAGCAGATCGTCGACTACATGTGCGGGCGCATCGCCTCCGGCGCGTGGCCGATCGGCGCGAGGCTGCCCAGTCAGCGCGCGTTGGCCGAATCGTTCGGCGTGAACCGGTCCACCATCATCGCCGCCGTCCAGGAGCTCGCCGACTACGGCATCGTCGAAGGGCGCCACGGGGCCGGCACGCGCATCGCGAGCAACACGTGGTCGCTGATGCTGCCCGGCGCGCCCGACTGGGCGGACTACGTCTCATCCGGATTCTTCAAGGCGAACAACGCGACCATCCAGACCATCAACCGGCTCGAATTCGACCGCACGAAGACGCGTCTGGGCACCGGGGAGATCGACCCACGGCTCTTCCCGCGCGACATGTGGCGGCGCGTGGCCGGCGAGGCGGCCGCCGAGATCGACGCGCTTGGCTACCCGCCGCCAGAGGGTCTGGACGTGCTGCGGGAGGCGATCGCCGCGCACATGCGCGACTGGGGCGTCGACTGCCGCCCCGGACAGGTGCTCGTCTCCTCGGGAGCATTGCAGGGATTGCAGATGATCTCGGTGAGCCTGCTGTCCGCCGGATCGACCGTCTACGCGGAGGCGCCGAGCTACATCAAGTCGCTGCAGGTGTTCCAGTCGGCGGGCATGCGGCTCGCCGGCGTGCCGATGGACGGCGACGGTCTCGACGTGGACGCGCTGGACGGACTGTTGTCCGCCGCGACGGAGACGAACGCGCCGGCCGGACCTCAGCGGATGGCGAAACGCGACGAGCACGCCGGCGACGCCGTCCTCTATACGATTCCCACGAACCACAATCCGACCGGCGTGACGATGCCCGAGGAGCGCCGACGCGCGCTCATCGACGCGTGCGTGGCGCACCGGCTGCCGATCATCGAGGATTGCGCGTATCAGGATCTCGTCTTCGAGGGGTCCACGCCGCGCGCGCTCAAATCCTATGACGGGACGGGCATGGTGATCACGCTGGGCAGCGCGTCGAAGGCGCTCGCACCGGGATTGCGCATCGGATGGATCGTGGCCGACGAGCGGATCGTGCACCGGCTCGCGGACGTGAAGATGCAGATGGATTACGGCGCGAGCACGCTCAGCCAATGGGTGTTCGCTCGGTTCCTGACAAGCGGGCTGTACACGGAGTATCTGGGGCGTCTGCGCGCCGAACTGCGCCGCCGGCGCGACGCGGCGCTGGAGACGCTGGAACGGCTGTTCGCCGGGCGCGCGCATTGGAACGTGCCGCACGGCGGGTTCTACATCTGGCTCACGTTCGACGAGCCGGTGCGCATGGGACGGCTGTTCCAGCAGGCCGCCGAGCGCGGCGTGCTGCTCAATCCGGGCGACATCTACGATTTCGAGGGCGACAACGCCCTGCGCCTGAGCTACGCCTACACCACCCCGGAGGAGTTCGCCGGGGCGGCGCAGGTACTGGCCGGATTGGTATGAGACCGGCAATCAGCCGAGCTTGGCCATCTCGTCCGGGGTGAGTTCGAGCTGGTCGGCCTTGAGGGAGTCGAGAATCGTCTCGGGGCGATGGGCGCCGGGGATGACGAACATGTGGTCGCCCTTGGCGAGCTCCCACGCGAGCGTGACCTGCTGGTAGCTCACGCCGTGCGCGGCCGCGACCTCGCGGAACGGGTCGAACTTGGATTCGTCGTACGGGTGGCGGTAGCCGCCGAGCGGGCTCCAGCACACGAACACGAGGCCCAGCTTCGCGCAGTAGTCGAGCGTGTCCTGCGTCTCCAGATGGATCGGCGAGTACTGGTTCTGCACGGCGACGAGCTTGTCGCCGAGGATCGAACGCGCGATGTCGATCTGTTCGATCGACGCGTTGGACACGCCGGCCACGCGGGCCACGCCCTCGTCGACGAGCTGCTTGAGCGCCTCGACGGACTCGTTGTACGGCACCTCCGGATCGTGGCGGTGCAGGTAGAGCAGGTCGATGGTGTCGACGCCGAGCGCCATCGCCGACTGCTTGCCGTATTCGATGAGATGCTCCGGCTTGCCGTCGCGCGGCCAGACCGGCTTGTCGCCCTCCCATGCGCGGCGCAGACCGATCTTCGTGGCGACGGTCACCTCGCTCTTCGGCCCCTTCCACGTGGCGAGCGCCTCGCGCACGAGCTTTTCGCCGGTCTGTTCCTCCTCGCCGGGCGTGTAGTAGGCCCACGCGGTGTCGATGTGGCGGCAGCCGGCGTCAAGCGAGGCGTGCAGCGTTTCGATGCCGACCTCGTGCCCGCGGTTGTTCTCGATGGTCAGCGGCATCTCGCCGTGGCCGATCGCGGTGGTGGAGAATGGTCCCAGATTGCGGTACAGCGCCATGGTGCGCTCCTTCCTTGCGTTCCCGTCTTGGCTGGTCGTCGTCGCGCCCGTCACGCCTCACGTTCTCTCGTTGGCCGTGAGGCGGCGGACGCGCGTCATGCCGGTTCCAGCGTAGGCATCCGCGTGGATCTCACCGTGGATCTCACCGGCCTCCGAACGATCCGCCGCCGGAACCGCCGTCCGTCCCGTCGAACCCGCCGTCGAACCCGCCGTTCCCGGCATCGCCGACGTCGCTCCCGATGCCATCGGAACCACCGCCGGAACCACTGCCCGATGATGACGACGTCGACGACACTGCCGATGACGCCGCCCAAATCGCGACGGCGACCCTGGCGAGCTGATCGCGCAGCTGCGCGCCGATGCCGCCGATGGCGCCGGACGCCCCGGCGAACCCGTGCATCACCTTGCCGGAGACTCCCATGGCCGTCGCGTACACGAGCAGACGGTCCCGGAACGCCGCATCGGCGGCGTCACGATCGGTGGAGTCGCGATCGGCGGAGTCACGATCGGCGGAACCGCCGGAATCCTCCAGATAGCGGTAGAGCCCGTACACCCGGCGGGCGTACCGCCGCCCCTTGCGGGTGAGGGTCTCGTCGGGACAGATCGTCACCGCGGCGACGGCAATCGCGATCGACGGGACGACGAACATGGCCGCCGATGCGGGATCGCCGGTGACGTTCCAGGCGACGATCGCCGCGACCACGCCGTACAGTCCGGTGACGGCGGCGAGCGCGCCGACGATCCGCCCGGAGCGTTCCGAAGCGCCGAGACCCCGGCATTCGCGTCTGCAGGCCCGTTCGTAGTCGTCGAGCAGTTTGGCCCCGTCCTTCCATGTGTTGCAGACGGCGCGCATCTCGTCCAGGTCGAACGTGTCACGGTCCAGACGTCCGGCAACGCCTTCCAGCAGGAGCAGCGCCTTGTCTTCGTACGGGCGCAGGTGCGGTCCGTCGTGGTGCTCCCGGCGTGGCGACGGGATCGTGATGGTCACGGCCTGCGCCGGACCGGTGCGGAGTTCGATCGCTTCCCTGCGCGCGAGGTCGAGGATGGTGGCCGCCAGGCGACGCCCTTCGGGCATGCCCTTCCCCGGCAGCCCGAGGATCTCCGCGATGCGTGCGGCGCCGATCGGACTGATATCCGGCGGCTCATGCACATACGTGAGGTCCGGCGCGGTGGTGTCATCGGGGTCGCCGGATCCGCCGGGCATGGGATGAAGCGAACGGAGCAGCGCGCGCAGCGCGAACGCCGTCATGACGATGGCGAGCGCCGCGCCGATCGCCGCGACCACGCCCCATGTCGTCGCCTTACGCCGCTGACGGTCGTGCCATTGCCGTTCCCGCTCGCTCTCCTCCCGTTTGAGCGAGGGCAGCTGCGCCCAGTCATCGTGCCGTATCCAGGTGCCGACCGGCCTGTATTGGCTGCCGCGCGTGCCGTGGAAGGTGTCCCGGACCACGTCGGCGTCGTAGGCGACGACCATGTCGAGAGGCCGCCCGGCCTTCACGTTGCGCACGGCGAACCGCAGGGTTCCGTCCGTGTCGCGCGACATCTCCGAGACTCCCGCGGAGTGGAGCCACCCCCATGAATCCGACGCGCGGGCGCCTTCGGGGAAGCGTATGGTTCCGGTCACCGCGCCGATGGGGATTGTGTTGTCGATGGATATCGGCTCCCATTGGAAGGATGCGACGTCCTGGTAGAGGGTGGCGGCGCCCACGAGGGTCATCGTCACGTCGAAGCGCATGCTGCGCGCCTTCACGGTGGTGGGGATGTTCCATCCGATCTCCACGGTTTTGGTCGGCGAGTCGTCGAGTCCGTGCACCTTGGCGTAGTCCTGATACTCCGTGGGGTCGTCGTAGATGGGGAGCCCGTCGCGGCCGGGCGTGTACGCCTGCGGGCCCGTGTCCGTCCATGGGGCATCCGTGTCGGCGATGTACCAGTGCCCGGCGTGGTAGCGGTCCCATCGGGCGTCGGCGGAAACGTCGGTCGGCGAGATCGGATCCTCCTGCGTGTACGTCTGGCCGGTATCGGCGTCGCGCACGGAGATGTCGGTGATGTCCGTCAGATCGAAACTGTTGATCTCGTAGCGTTGGAAGAGCTGTCTCCACGGATCGTCGCCGTCGCGCTTGTCGAGCCTCACGTCGATGTGCTGCGTGACCTTGAGGTCGCCGTTGGGTTGCACCGCCATCTCGTAGTCGAGACTGCGGTAGCCGATCGGCGAGGTCCGGACGGCGAAGTGGACGGATGCGAACATCACGGCGAAGACCAAGGCCCCGACGATGAGGCCGCCGACCAGCGCGCCGCCGATCCGTCTTCCGACGGACCGCCGCATCGTCCTGCCATGTCGTGTCGCCATGTCCCGTCGCCCCCGATCTTCGAGATTCCATGCCCGTACGCCATCATCCCACCGGTACGGCGTGTCCCGTCGCATCCGTTCATATCCCGCGGCATCCCGTCGCGGCGTTCCGCGAATCAGCGACCACCGGCGGAGCCGCCGCCCGACCCGCCGCCGCCTCCGCCGAAACCGCTTCCACCGCCGCTCCCGCCGAAACCGCCGTCGGAGGACGGCGCCGCGGCCGAGATCGTGGAGGAGACGGACGCGAATCCGGAGCTCAGCTGCGAACCGATGTCGCCCAGACCGGCCGCGAACGAGTCGCCGCCGAACATGAAGCCGCCGGAGCCCGGCCCGCCGAATCCGTCCGCGCCGATGGGGGAACCGGACGTGCCGGACGTGTCCGCACCGTCATGGCGGCTCCGCCACCGGTACGGACGGTAGCTCCAATACCAGAGGGAGCCGGAACCGTTCGCGTCGAGCCAATCGGGGTCGGCAACCTCGGGGTATGCCTTGGCGAGTTCGGCCACCATGCGCCGGGAGATGCCGAACGCTGCCGCGTACACCATGTACCAGTCCCATAGGGCCAGGTCGGCCGCGCCGCGGTCGGTGAAGTCGGAGAAATCCTCCATATAGCGTTTGAGCCCCAGGCATCTGCCGCCGAGGTCCTGGCCGCGCGCGGTGAGCGTGAGGGGCGCGCTGGCCAGGAACGTGAACACGCCGGTGAAGAACGACGGGGCGCCCACGCACAGCTGCACGGCGATGTTCGAGGTGAGGACCGGGGTGACGAGCAGCGCGCAGCCGAGAAGCACGAGGAGGATGCCGGGCGTCGCGTAGCTGGGAACGGTCGACCGGGTGGCGTCGAGCAGGATGAACTCGCTTTCCGCGGCTGCGGCGAACCCGCCGAGCGGCTTGTAGCCGTCCTTCCATTTCCTGCAGGCGGCGCGCATCTGCATGAGATCGAACACCGGGCCTCCCACGCGGTAGGAGATGGCGATGAGCAGGTCCAAGCAGGCGGATTCGGAGCGGCACAGGCCGAGCCCCGGACGCCCCGCGCCGAGTGCGGCGGGCAGGATGACGATGGTGCTGGTGGAGCGCGCGGCGTTGATCCTGCCCAGGTCGGCGCCGATCATGCGGGAGATGCCGACCGCGTCCGCCCGGCTCAGATCGATGCCGCGGTACAGGTCGGCGGAACCGGGGTAGATGGCGATGGCCTTCTTCACGGCGAGCGCCATCACGGTCGCGGCGAGCGCACGGTCGTCGGTCTTCCCCGTCTTGCCGGACGGGAGCGTGTCGACCGCGTCGATGAGGCGGGCGGCGCAGGCGGGGCTGACGCCGGGAGGATCACGCCAGTATTCGATGGAGCCGTGGTAGCCGGCGAGACGGCGCGTGCGGAACACGGCGGCGAGCGCCCATGCGATGAGCGCGACGGCCGCGAGCGCGAGGCCCGCCCATGTGGCGAGGCGGAGTCGGGCGGTGCCGCGTTGCCGGTCCCGCCATGCCTGTTCCTTGGCTTTCTCATCCGCTTTGAGTCGGGCGAGCCCGATATGGGGATCGGAGCGTTTCACGGTGCCGGCGTGCTCGGAATCGTAGGCGGCGACGACGTTGATGTAGCCGCCGGCCTTGAGGTCGTGGACGGTGAAGCGGAGGGTGCCGTCGTCGGTGCGCCCTTCGGCGTCCGTATTGGTCCCGCTGACGCTTTCGGTGTGCAGCCAGCTCCATGCGTCGGCTTTCGTGACGCCTTCGGGGAACCGCACCACGCCGGTGACGACGCCGGCGGGCACCTGGTTGCTGGTTTCGATGGGCTCCCATTGGAAGGTGGTGACGTCCGGGTGTTTCGTGGCGACGTCGTGCATGGTGAACGAGACGTCGAATCTCAGACTGTCGGTCTCCTTGACGGCGGGGATGTTCCAGCCAATCTCGATGGTCTTGGGCGCGCCGTAGCCGGTGGCGAGCCCGTCCTCCCCGGGTTCGTAGGGCTGCGGGTCGTCGGCGCCGTCGGTCACGTCGGCGATGTACCAGTGGTTCGCGTATTCGATGTCCCACGTGCCGTCGCCGACAAGGTCGGGGTTCCGCGGTTCGATGCGCGTGTAGGTCTCGCCGGTAGTGGCGTTGCGCACGCTGATGTCCGTGATGTCGGTGAGCTTTTCCGGGTCGAGCGTGTACTGCCAGTAGAGCTGCTTCCAGCGTTTGGTGTGGCCGTCCTCGTCCTCGCGCGCCTTGAGCTTGTAGTCGAGGTGTTCGGTGACCTTGAGATCGCCGTCGGCGGTGGCGACGGCCGTGTAGTCGATGGTCCGGTAGCTCATCGTCGCACCGTCGACGCCGCCGACATGGCTGATGACGAGGATGCCCACGAGGACGGCCGTGGCGATCAGCGCGCCGAACACGGCGTTGATCAGTCGTCTGCGCATCGTCGTCCACCTCCTTTCACGAGCTTGTCGCCCCGTTCCGTACGGCCGCCGGTCAGAACCTCACCTGCGGCACGGCGCGGCTCGCCTCGTCGGCGGCGAAGTACTGCGCCTGCGTGAAGTGGAAGAGTCCCGCGATGATGTTGCTCGGCACGGTCTCGATGCGCGTGTTGTACTTCATCACCACGTCGTTGTAGAACTGGCGCGCGTACGCGATCTTCTGCTCGAGCGCCTGCAGCTGGTTCTGGAGGTTCACGAAGTTCTGGTTGGCTTGCAGCTGCGGATATGCCTCGGCCGTGGCCGTAAGGTTGAGCAACGCGCGCGACAGCTGGTTCTCGGCGGCGGCGCGTTGGGCGATCGTGGCGCCCGGGGCCGCGGCGGCCATCGCGCCGGCGCGTGCGGCCGTCACCTGCGTGAGCACGCCGGACTCGTGCGCCGCATACCCCTTCACCGTTTCGACGAGGTTCGGGATGAGGTCGGCGCGCTGCTTCAGCTGCACGTCGATCTGCGCCCAGCCGTTGCCGACCCGATTGCGCAACTGCACGAGGCCGTTATAGGCGGCGATCGTCCACGCGACCAGTCCGATGACGACCGCCAGAATCACCACCACAATCACTATCGCCACCGCTGCACCGCCCATGGCCCGCTCCTTCGCTCGGGGGACACGGCCGCACCCACGCGCCCATGTCCCGCAAATCGTCCGCGATCATCCGTAACCGCTTGCACCCATTCTTCCACGCCCCGCAACAAACCGGTAGATATCCACCGGTCATCGCCCCGCCCGGCGTGTCACCGCCGACCACACTCCCATGGTGCGGCAACACATAATCTCCATAACGGCGGAATACCAACGTTTCCCGCCACCGCACCATGAGCGGTTTTCCGCACCATGGGGTTTTCGCCGCACCATGGGCCCGGAGCGCGAGGGATTCCCCGCGTGGAGAAGCGCGAGCACCGCAATCGGGCACGGTTCTTCCTATGGGAGGCTATCAAACCTTGCGATTCCGCGGATTCCCGCCGACCACGCGCACTCGCGCGGGAGACGAGCGGCTGGTAAACCGAAACCATGACCTCAGATCTCGTACATCATGGCGAATCCTTCGACGGCACGCCCCTCGGGTTCGCGACCAAATCCATCCACCTCGGCAACGGGGTCGACGCCGAGACCGGCGCGATCCGCCGTCCGATCACGCTGGCGAACGCCTACGCCCTGCCCTACGACCCCTCCGACATCAACTGGTCCAGCTCCGACGTGAACCTGTACACGCGCAACGGCCACCCGAACCAGCGCTATCTGGAGGCGAAGCTCGCGAACCTGGAAGGCACGGAGGACGCGGTCGTGCTCGCTTCCGGCGTCGCCGCCCTCGCCGCCACGTTCACCACGCTGCTGAACCGCGGCGACCACGCGATCTTCTCCGACACGACGTACATCGCCGCCTACCGTCTGCTCAACCAGATCCTGCCGGAGAAGTACGGCATCGAGACGTCGATCGTCAACACGTCCGATCCGCGGAACATCGCGGACGCGATCCGCCCGAACACGAAGCTCGTGCACATCGAGACGCCCGCCAACCCGACCCTCAAGGTCACGGACATCGAGGCGGCGGCCAAGCTCGCGCACGACGCCGGCGCGCTGCTGTCCGTCGACAACACGTTCAACTCGCCGTTCAACGTGCGCCCCGCCGACCTCGGCGCGGACATCGTCATCGAAAGCCTCACCAAATACATCAACGGACACGGCGACGCGCTCGGCGGCGCCATCGCCACCTGCAAGGAGCTCACCGACCAGATCCGCTTCACCTACCAGGTGAACTACGGCGGCATCATCTCGCCGTTCAACGCGTGGCTCATCAACCGCGGATCCGTCACGCTGCCGTTGCGCATGCGCCAGCACAACGCCTCCGCCCTGGCCATCGCGAAACATCTGGAATCGTTGCCGCAAGTGCGGTTCGTCGCCTATCCGGGACTCGAATCGCATCCGCACCACGACGTGGCGGCGCGACAGCTCGCCCGCCCGGACGCGGGCTTCGGTGGCGTCCTCTCGTTCGGGCTCGACACCGACCATGACGGGCACAACCGGTTCGTCAGCAAGCTCAACGTAATCACGTCCGCCGTCTCGCTCGGCCATGACGAAAGCCTCATCGTGTTCCTCGGCGAGGACGACGAACGTCAGTACCTGTACCCGGAGGAGTTCCATCGCGGATTCTTCCGCCTCGCCGTCGGCCTGGAAGACACCGACGACCTCATCCGCGACATCGACCACGCCCTCGCCGAGGCCGGGCTGTAGCGCGGTCGACATACGCGGGAGAACAAACGAGGGGTGGATGCCGGTCCACATATGGGTCGGCATCCACCCCTCGTTTTGCGTTCAGGTCTCTCCCCCAGTCAGACTTCGTCTGACAGCCCCCTCGTCAGAGGGGGGCCGAGAGAGAACCAGCGACCACAGTCCGATCAGTCCGAATCAGTCCTCGAACGGATCGAAGTCGCGACGGACGCGGCGGCGCGGGCGCTCGGTGCGCTCGATGCGGTCCGCGTGGTACTCGTCATAGTTCTCGTCGGTCGCGTAGCGCGGATTGCGGTCGTAGCCGCCACGGCCACGGCCGCCGCGACGGTCGTCACGGTCGGAGCGACGGTCGTCATCACGATCGGAACGACGACGACGCGGACGATCGTCATCACGGTCGGCGCGGGAGACGCGACGGTCGTCGCGGTCATCGTAGTCACGGTCGGAACGGCGACGACGCGGACGATCATCGTAATCACGATCGCGATCGTCGTAGTCACGCTCGGCGCGACGGCGACGCGGACGATCATCGTAATCACGATCATCGCGACGGTCGTCACGGTCGTCGGAACGGCGACGACGCGGACGATCATCGAAATCGTCGTCGCGGTCGCGACGGTCGTCACGGTCACGACGCGGGCCGCGGGAGCCGCGACGGTCGTCGCGCTCGCCGCGGGCCGGACGGTCGCCGCCGCGACGCGCGTTGTTCTCCTGATCCTCGAAGCCGGGGATCGCGAGGGAGATCTTGCCGCGGTCGTCGACGCCCTGGACGACGACCTCGACGGTGTCGCCCTCCTTGAGCACGTCCTCAACCTGGTCGATGCGCTCGCCGTTGGTGAGGTTGCGGATCTGGGAGATGTGCAGCAGGCCGTCGGTGCCCGGCGTGAGGTTCACGAACGCGCCGAACGACGTGGTCTTGACGACCTTGCCGTTGTAGGTCTCGCCGGCTTCCGGCACATGCGGGTTGGCGATGGAGTCGATGATCTGCTTCGCCTTCTCGGCGGCCTCGCCGCCTTCGGAGGAGATGAAGACGGTGCCGTCGTCCTCGATCGCGATCTCGGCGCCGGTGTCCTCCTGAATCTGGTTGATCATCTTGCCCTTCGGGCCGATGACTTCGCCGATCTTCTCGACCGGGACGGAGGTGGTGATGATGCGCGGGGCGAACTCGCTCATCTCGGCCGGGCCGTCGATGCACTCGTTGATGACCTCGAGGATCGTGGTGCGGGCGTCCTTCGCCTGCTGCAGCGCGGCGGCGAGGATGTCGGCCGGGATGCCGTCCAGCTTGGTGTCGAGCTGCAGGGCGGTGATGAACTCGGAGGTGCCGGCCACCTTGAAGTCCATGTCGCCGAACGCGTCCTCGGCGCCCAGGATGTCGGTCAGGGTCTTGTAGATGTGCTGGCCGTCGACGTCGCCGGAGACCAGGCCCATCGCGATGCCCGCGACCGGGGCCTTCAACGGCACGCCCGCCGCCAGCAGCGACAGGGTGGAGGCGCACACGGAGCCCATGGAGGTGGAGCCGTTGGAGCCGATGGCCTCGGAGACCTGGCGGATCGCGTACGGGAACTCCTCGCGGCTCGGCAGCACCGGCACGAGGGCCTTCTCGGCGAGGGCGCCATGGCCGATCTCGCGGCGCTTCGGGGAGCCGACGCGGCCGGTCTCGCCGGTGGAATACGGCGGCATCTCGTAGTTGTGCATGTAGCGCTTCGACTGCGGGCCGGACAGGGAGTCGAGCTGCTGCTCCATCTTGAGCATGTTCAGCGTGGTGACGCCCAGGATCTGGGTCTCGCCGCGCTGGAAGAGGGCGGAGCCGTGGACGCGCGGCACGATGTCCACCTCGGCGGACAGGGTGCGGATATCCTTGAGGCCACGGCCGTCGATGCGGTAGTCCTCGGTGAGGATGCGGCGGCGCACGATCTGGCGCTGCAGCTCCTTGAACGCGTTGCCGAGCTCCTTGTCCTTCTCGGCGTCGTCCATGTCGGTGAACTCGTTGGCGAGGATCTCGCGCACGTGCTCCTTGATCTCGTGGATGCGCTCCTGACGCGGCAGCTTCTCCGCGATGGTCAGCGCCTCGTTGAGATCCTGGTGGGCGATCTCGTCGATGCGGTTGTAGAGGTCCTCGGTGTACTCCGGGAACAGCGGGAACTCGCGGGTCTCCTTCGCCGCGGCGGCCTTGAGCTCGTTCTGGGCCTCGCAGATGACCTTGATGAACGGCTTGGCGGCTTCGAGGCCTTCGGCCACGACGGTCTCGTCCGGCTTGGTCTGGCCCTCGTCGTAGATGAGGTGCCAGGCGTTCTTGCCGGCGCCCGCCTCGATCATGGCGATCGCGACGTCGCCGTTGTCGATCACGCGGCCGGCGACCACGATCTCGAACACGGCGCGCTCACGCTCGGACCAGGTCGGGAAGGCGACCCACTGGCCGTCGATGAGGGCCAGGCGCACGCCGGAGACCGGGCCGGAGAACGGCAGGCCGGAGATCATGGTGGAGGCGGAGGCCGCGTTGAGGGCGACCACGTCGTACGCGTCATCCGGGTTGACGGACAGAATCGTCTCGACGACCTGCACCTCGTTGCGCAGCGTGTGCGGGAACAGCGGGCGCAGCGGGCGGTCGATGATGCGGCAGGCCAGGATCGCGTCGTTGGACGGGCGGCCTTCGCGGCGGAAGAAGGAGCCGGGGATCTTGCCGGCGGCGTACATCTTCTCCTCGACGTCGACGGTCAGCGGGAAGAAGTCGTAGTTCTCCTTCGGGCTGTTGCCGGCGGTGGTGGTGCTCAGCACCATGGTGTCGTCGTCCAGGTAGGCGGCGACGGCGCCGTCAGCCTGCTGGGCGAGACGGCCGGTCTCGAAGCGCAGCGTGCGCTTGCCGAACGACCCATTGTCGATGATGGCCTCTGCGGCCTTGATTTCGGGACCCTCCATCAGGGTTCCTCCTTTGTCTTGTCTTTTCCTACAACCATGCGGCCCATCTTCAGCCGGGCCAGGCTCTTACATTCGCTTTCGTTCCGGCGGCGCGGCCCCATCCGATCGGACCTCCGATCGAGCCTCCCGCCGTCGCCATGCGCGACCCCCGGCCGCGCCCTCGTGTCAACTCACGATTCGTAAACCGGATTCTCTCGTCGGCCGCACCTTGCGGCCCGTCCTCTCGAATCCGTCCCCTCTTCGGTTGTGTTGCCGTTTGGCAGGCGTATGTAAAACGCCCGAACGCCGTAAGGCGCCCGGGCGGAAGTCTGTACTATCGACGCAGACCAAGCTTCTCGATCAGCGCACGGTAACGGTTGATGTCGTTGCGCTTGAGGTAGTCGAGCAGGGAGCGACGGTCACCGATCATCATCTGCATGCCGCGACGGGAGTGGTGGTCGTGCTGGTGCTTCTTCAGGTGCTCGGTCAGGTCGGAGATGCGCTTGGAGAGCAGCGCGACCTGGACCTCCGGGGAGCCGGTGTCGCCCTCGTGCGTCGCGAACTCGTTGATGATCTGGGACTTCTCTTCAGCCGTAAGTGCCACGGCATCCTCCTTATGGTCGTTGCGCGGTGCCCCATGCTCGGTGCGTGGAGCGCTCTCTATCCGCGGGCGATTTACGCCAAATGGAAACTATAGGACACGGCGCGGACGTGCGTGTCACGCGCACGGCGAACACGCCTCGCCCGTCCGCGCCACGAATCACGCGGCGACGGTGGAGAGCAGCCCGCCGAACATGACGACGAGCAGCGCCGCCACCTCGATCACGAAGAACAGGATGAACGACGCCCAGCTGCGCGTGAGCACGTTGAGCGGCGACTCCTTCCTGATGACGACGAGCAGACCCACCCAGATCACGGCGAACACGGCCACGCCGAATCCGGCGGCGATGATGCCGAGGTTGGCCGCGTTCGCGACGGTCGCCGATTCGCCGTACACGACGTACGTCGAATACCAGAAGTCAAGTCTGAGCAGCGCCACGCCGGCGACGAACTGTTCGGCGGCGAGCCCGATCACGAACAGGATGCGCCAGATCCACCGCCCGGAGTCGACGATCGCGACGCCCAGCATGGCGATGGCCGTCAGGGTGACCGTCCACGAGAGGAACGTCATGCCCTGCGGCGTGAACTCGTCGAGGTGCGCGGTCAGCCACGCGGTGTCGTTGACGGCGAGCGCGCGCCCGTACCAGTACGGCGCGATGATCGCGACGAGCACGGCCACGGCGTACACGGCCCAGCGCACGGGGTGGGAGCGTCCGCGTTCGATGTCCGCGAGCGACAGGTCGGTCTCGGGAATCGTCGCCTCCGGATGCTTCGACACCTCGACCGTCTCGACCCTGCCGTCCACGATCTCGGTGGCCTCGTTGCGTTCGCTCTCGTCCGCCATATACCGCCTCGCTTGCCGTCGTTCCTTCACATCCGTCGCGCCCGACCACGGCGCGCGCCGTTTTTCTTCCGTCCACGATACTGCAAGCCGCCGGAGAAGAACGCGTCACGGACATCCATCTGGCTTACGAGGGGTGCCTCCAGACCAGTTTCCCGAGTATGAACCCCGATATAAAGCCACACGTACCCGGGATATCCGGAATCAGGTACCCCTCGCAACAAAGATACGCATTCGGAACAGTTCGAATGCACCCCTCACAACGCAGAAAGCCGGCGGAATCCCGTCGGCTCTTAGTGGAGCGGATGACGGGAATCGAACCCGCGTAATCAGTTTGGAAGACTGAGGCTCTACCATTGAGCTACATCCGCGCATCGTCTCATCGAATCACTCCGATAAAACAACTCGTGCCATTATACACAAGGCCGCGCGACGCACAACCCGCGCGGCACCGTCGTGTCGTCGTCACAGGTCACGCGGGCAGCACGCCGACGTCGGCGGTGCGCACGACGTGCGTCACGCCGGCGTCGTCGCGGATCGTGAGCGACGCGTCGTCGTTCAGCGCGACGGCCTCGCCTTCCAGCGAACTTCCGTCGGTGAAGTGCGCGACGGCGCGGCGTCCGAGCGTGACGCACACGCCGGCCGTCTCGCGCCGCAACGCCGCCGCCGCGTCGCGCGGCCCGGCGGCGAACGCGGCGAGACGGCGGCGCAGCGCGACGACGGTCCCGGCGGCGATCCGGTCGCGCATCTCCTCCCCCGACGGCAACGGCGCGTAGTGCAATTGCAACGACGTGGCCTGCGGCGTGGGCAGCCAGTCGGCGGGCACGGCGAGGTTCAGTCCGACGCCGAAGACGATGGCGACGTCGTCGGATTCCGGGATTCCGGGACGTTCCGGCAACGGCACGAGTTCGGCGAGGATGCCGCCGAGTTTCAGGCCGCCGACGAAGATGTCGTTCGGCCATTTGAGTCCGAGACGGCCGGCGGCCGCGACACCGCCGTCGTCACCGTCGTCGTCGCCGGATTCCGCATCGCGCAACGGCTTCGCGCCGACCTCCGCGAGCGCTGCCCGCAATCCGTCGAGCGTGGCGAGGCCGGCGGTCATCTGCAGCCAGCCGTTGACCGTCCCGTCGACGGCGAGCGCGCGTGGCACGGTCACGACGTACGATACGGTGGACGACTCTCCCGGCGCGCTTTCCCACGTGTGGTCGAGGCGGCCGCGTCCGGCGGTCTGCCGGTCGGCCGCGACGACGGTGACGGTCTTCCCGGCGAATTTCCCCGACGCGACCAGCTCGCGCGCGAGCGTGTTCGTCGATCCGGTCTCGTCGACGGCGACGACGCGGTCGGCGACCTGTTCCGTGCGCGGCATGCGCGCATCGTTCCCGATGATTCCCATGTACGCGACTGTAGCGCGCGGCGACGGGCGATGACCTGGTTCTTCCACCGTCGCGGGATCGCCGGACCCGCCGCCCGGATCGCCGCCGGAATATGGATGGCCCCGGCCGCGCGGGAAGGGGATCCGCGCGGCCGGGGCCACAGGTGGGACGGCATCGCGTCCGAGAGGAACAGGACACGATGCCGATGATGGTACGTCGTGGAGCGGCGCGTGCGGCGTCACCCCGCGACGACGATTCGGGGAGCGCTCACTCGTGGGCGACGATGATCTTCGCCTCGTAGGGCTTGAGGTCGACGCGCTCGGGGAGCGTGACGTCGGCGGTGCTGTCGAGCACGGCGTAGGTGTCGGCGTCGGTGAAGTTGAACAGGCCGACAATCGTGCGCTCGCCCTCCTTGCGCAGGACGGCGAGGATCGCGTCGTCGTGGGTGTCCCACGTGGTCACCCACGCGTCCGGGCCGAAGCACGGGTCGTCGCGCATCTCGCGCAGGGACTCCATGCCCTCCCACAGGCGGTTCTGGAGCGTGCCGGACGTGTGGCGTTCGGCGGCCTTCTTCCAGTCGAACTTGCTGCGGTGCAGGTTGCGGCTGTCGGCCACGCGGTCCGGGTCCTCCTTGTAGTCCCAACCGTTGAGCTGGCCGATCTCGTCGCCGCAGTTGAGCATCGGGAAGCCGCGCAGGAACGCCATCGCGCGGTGGAGCAGCAGGTCGCGGTCGATGGACTTCTCGTAGGCGGGCTTGTCGTGGGTGATGAGCGCCTTCTCGACGCCGCACAGGGAGGCGGCGGTGCCGCAGCTGCGGGCGTCCTTGGTGGCTTCGTCGTAGTTGTACAGCTCGCCCATGGCCCAGCTGCCGGGCACGGTGCCCTCGTAGAAGTGGTACAGGAACTCCTTGTGCTTGAGCGGGTCGATGGCGAGGCGCACCTCCTCGTCCTCGTCGAGGCCCCAGCCGATGTCGTCGTGGCAGCGCAGGTAGTTGACGAACCAGCAGTTGTCCGGCAGGGCGTTGAGCTTGTCGGCCTGGCGCTTGAGCAGACGCACGTCGCCGCTGGCGAGCGCGGCCCACAGGTTCACCATGATGGACACGTTGTACAGCATGTGGCATTCGGGGCGCTCGGGGGTGCCGAAGTAGGCGGCGAGCTCCTTGGGGGCCATGACGACCTCGCCCTTGAGGACGACGGCCGGGCAGACGATCTCGAGCATCATGCGCATCATGCGCACGATGGTGTGGACCTGCGGCAGGTTGCGGCAGTTGGTGCCGAACTGCTTCCAGATGTACGGCACCGCGTCGAGGCGGAACACCTCGACGCCGAGGTTGGCGAGGTGCATGACGGAGGTCATCATCGCGGTGAAGACCTTCGGGTTGCGGTAGTTGAGGTCCCACTGGAACGGGTAGAACTGGGTCATGACCCACTTGCCCATCTTCTCGTTCCAGGAGAAGTTGCCGGGCGCGGTGTTCGGGAAGACCTGCGGGACGACGGCGTCGTACTGGTCGGGGATGGTGCGGTCGTCGTAGCAGAAGTAGTAGTCCTGGTATTCGGGGTCGCCGGCCTCGGCGGCCTTCGCCCAGCGGTGGGAGGAGGCGGTGTGGTTCATCACGAAGTCGAGGCACAGGCTGATGCCGGCCTTGCGCAGCTTCTTGGTGAGGGCGGCGAGGTCCTCGTTGGAGCCGAGCAACGGGTCGACGGTGTCGAAGTCCTCGATGGCGTAGCCGCCGTCGTTGTCCGGGTGGGGCATCTTCAGCAGCGGCATGAGGTGCAGATAGGTGAGCTTCTGCTCCTTGAGGTAGTCGATCTTGCCGGCGAGCTTCTTCAGGTCACCCGCGAACAGGTCGGTGTACATGGTCATGCCGAACATGTCGCCGCGCTTGTACCACTCGGGGTCCTTCTCGCGCTCGATGTCGAGGGCCTTGAGGTCGGCGGGGCGCTCGGCGTAGGCCTCGGCCATGGCGCGCTCGAAGACGGCGAGCTCCGGCGAGTCGCCGTACAGCATGCGGAACAGGGATTCGAATTCGTCGTGATGGCGGGCGAGTCGCGCGGCGAACACGTCGTCGGTCGCGGGGGCGGACTTGGTTGCGGTGGTTTCGGCCATCTGTGACTCCTTTTAGCTGCGATGCCTAACTTCGTCGTTGGTTGTATGCGATGACGGTGTCCAGTGTATCGTCGCGCGCGCGTGTTATCAAACCGGTTCGATAACCGGCGTGTCAAACCGTTTCGAGACGCGTCGCCGCAACGGTAACAGCGTTTGCACCCCACGCCCGTCCGCCATCGCCCATCACTCCCATGGTGCGGCAACACACAATCTCCATATCGTTGGAAAATGGCCGTTTTGCAGCACCGCACCATGGGGATTTCACCGCACCATGGGGTTATGAGTCGAGGAGCGCGACGGCGGAGGCGACGCCGGCGTCGTGGGTGAGGGAGACATGCCAGCGGAAGGCGGAGGACTGGGGCACGGACTCGCGCAACGCGCGTGCGACGTCGGCGCGCAGCGCGACGTGCGGGCGGCCGTGCGCGTCGTCGAGAATCTCGACGCCGGACCAGGGGAAATCGTCGATCGTGTACGGCAACGGCCCCTCCCCCACGGCCTCGCACCACGTCTTGAGGACCGCCTCCTTGCCGGCCCATTTGGCGGCGAGATGCACGGCCTCGCCGTCGTGCTTCGCCGCCGCGCGGGCCGCGGCCTGGCGCGTCTCGCGCACCGAGAACAGCGCGCGCATGCGCGATCCGGGCAACGCGAGCTGCTCGGCGAACGCCGCCACGTCGACCACGTCATGGCCGAGTCCCAGCACCGGCATGATGACCTCCCATCGATGTGCATGCGAATCGATACGCATACGAATATGCATGAATATGTACGAATATGAAAAAGCCTCCCTCTGACGAAGGAGGCGATATCACGAAACGACAATCAGGAGAGACCGCGGGAACTCCGCTGTCTCTCCCCCAGTCGGCTTCGCCGACAGCCCCCTCGTCTGAACCGCACCCTGATTGTTGGACTGAAGTAATTCGGATTCGATGATTGGAGGTGCGGTTTCTCATGTCCGGGAATCGCAGGCGTCGTTATGACGATGGTTTCATGCGG